>JAFEDW010000159.1 GCA_018241455.1 Pseudomonadota bacterium
CGCCGCGGTCATCACCGCGCGAAAGCGCGTGCGGCGGATGCCGGTGGCAAAGGCGAGTTCAGTGGCTTCGGAGAACTGGCGTCGATCCGTCGGCTCGTGCGTGTACGCCTGCACGGTTGGCATCGCGTTCAGCACTTCGCTCGCCAGCGCCGAGGTTTCGGCGATGCGGTCCTGCGCGGCGCGCGACAGGCCGCGCACGCGCCGCCCCATCAGGATGATCGCCACCAGCACCAGCGGCACGCTGAGGAAGGCGATCGCCGTGAGCTTCGGGCTGGTCACGGCCATCATCACCAAGGCGCCGAGCGCCATGACGATGCTGCGCAGCGCGAACGACGCCGACGAGCCGATCACGGTCTGCACCAGCGTCGTGTCGGCGCTCATGCGTGACAGCAGTTCGCCGGTGCGCACCCGCTCGAAGAATTCGGTCGACAGCGACAGCACGTGGCTGAACACCTTGTTGCGCACGTCGGCGACGACGCGTTCGCCGATCCAGGTCACGAGGTAGTAGCGGCTCGCGGAGGCCAGACCCATGACCACCGTGACCGCCAGCAAGCCGAGGAAGTAGCGGCCGATGTGCGATGAGTCGCCGCGGCTGAAACCGTGGTCGATGACCTGCCGCGCCGCCACCGGCAACAGCAGTGATGCGCCGGCGGCCACCGCCAGCGCCAACAGCGCCAGCAATATCAGCGTACGGTGCGGGCGCACGAACGGCGCCAGCGCCGCCAGCGGCGCCAGGCGTCGGGCGGTGGGCCTAGCCTCCGCGGTATTCGCAGCCACTGGTGCAGGTCTCATGGATGACGATGCGGGACATACCGGGCAGCCGCGGCTCGAGCCGACGCCACACCCATATCGCGAGCCGCTCGCTGGTCGGGTTCTCGAGCCCGGGAATGTCGTTCAGGTAACGATGGTCGAGTTCCTCATGCACGTCGCGCATGGCTGCGCTGATATCGGCGAAATCGCGCACCCAACCCGCCTCGGCCTGCACCGTGCCGGCGACGTATACGCCGATGACGAATGAATGCCCGTGCAGCCGCGCGCACTTGTGCTCCGCCGGCACTTGCGGCAGGCGATGGGCCGCCTCGATGCGGAACTCCTTGAATATCTCCATTGCGCTATTCTATGGTTTCCGGCTCGCAAATCTCCGAGGAGTTTCCATGCCCATTTCCATGTACCAGGCCACCGTGCCGGTATTCGACCGGAACCTGAACAACCTGGCGGCGATCCTCGCCAAGGCCGCCGCCTGGGCCGAGGCGCGCAAGATCGATCCGGCGGTGCTGCTGGCATCGCGGCTCGCCCCCAATATGTTCGCGCTCTCGCGCCAGCTGCATATCGCCTGCGACTTCGCCAAGGGCTGCTGCGCGCGGCTCGCCGGCGTCGAGGTGCCGAAGTACGAAGACAACGAGGCCAGCTTTGCCGACTTCCAGGCGCGCATTGCCAAGACCCGGCAGTTCATCAACACGCTGACGGCCGCGCAGATCGATGGCTCGGAAGAGCGGCCGATCAACGTCAAGGCCGGAGCGCGCGAATTGTCGTTCAAGGGGCTGCCTTACCTGGTCAATTACGCGCTGCCGAATTTCTATTTCCACTACACGACGGCCTACGCGATCCTGCGCCACAACGGGCTCGATCTGTCGAAGCCGGATTTCATCGGCGCGGTCTGACGCCACGCCGGACGGAGCGGGCCATGCGATTGCTGCGTTACGGCTTGTATGCACTGGGTGGCGTGCTGTTGCTGGTTGCGGCTGCGCTCGCCTATGTGCTCGTGTTCTTCGATCCCAACGCGCACAAGCAGCAGCTCGAGCAGTTGGTGCGCGACCAGACCGGGCGCGAATTCAGCCTGCCAGGCGAGCTGAAGCTGCGGTTGTATCCGTGGCTGGCGATCGAAGTGGGGCGCGCGACGCTGGGCAATGCTCCCGGTTTCGGCGCCGAGCCGATGATGGAATTCGACCACGCGCAACTGGGCGTGAAATTGCTGCCGCTGCTGCACGGGGCCATCGAGATCGGCGCGGTGACGGTGGAATCGCCGACCATCCGGCTCGGCATCGACGCGGCCGGGCACGACAACTGGTCCGATCTCGGCAAGGGCAGGAGCAACGCGCCCGCGGCGGCGGGCGGCGTGCCCAAGCTGTCGATCGCCAGCGTGCATGTCGTCAACGGCAGCCTGCGCTTTGTCGATCGCAAGGGTGGGAGCGACATCGCGGTGCGCGGCTTCAATGTCGAGACCGGCGCCCTGCAGGCCGGACGGCCGTTCGACCTGCAACTCGCGGGCACCGTGCAGCAGAGCAAGACACTCACGGTGGCGATCGAGCTGCGCGGCCGCGCGACGCTTCATCCCGACACCAGCCGTTACGAGCTCGATTCGCCGGTCATCAAGCTGCAGCTCAGCGGCGACGGCTTCCCGGCCGCGGGCCTGCCGGTGGAACTGCGTTTCGCCAGCGCCACCGCCGACCTGAATGCGCAGACCCTCGATTTGCCGGGCATGGATGTGCGTGCCGCCGGCGCGCAGCTCAGCGGCTCGCTGCGTGGCGCGAAGATCATCGACGCGCCGAGCTTCAGCGGCCCGGTGCAGCTCGCCAAGGTGTCGCTGCGCGACCTGCTGGATGAATTTGGCACGAAGTTGCCGGCTACGCGCGATGCCGCCGTCTTCGGCGCATTCTCGTTCAGCGGCACGCTTGCTGCGAGCAGCAAGGCGATCATGCTGTCGGGCATGAAGTTGCGCCTCGACGACACCAATGCCAGCGGCCGCGCGGGCATCAGCAACCTGGACACGACCGCGCTCGCCTTCGACCTGCAGGTCGATCGGGTCAACGCCGATCGCTACCTGGCGCCGGTGCCGGCCGGCAACGCGAAGCCCGCCGCTGCTGCGACAGCGCCTTCACCGCCCACGCCGATTCCGGTCGAGTTGCTGCGGAGCCTGAACCTGCACGGCAACATCAGCGTCGGCGAGGCGGTGTTCGCCGGCATCCAGTACCAGAACCTGCGCGTCGGCCTGAACGCGTCCGGTGGTCGCGTGCGCGTGTTCCCGTCCCAGGCACAGATGTACGGCGGGCAGTACAGCGGCGACATCGGCATCGACGCGTCCGGCAAGTTGGCGCGCGTCAGTTTCGATGAACACGTCACCGGCGTCGACTTCGCGCCGCTGTTCCGCGACATGTTCGAGACCCGGCACATCAGTGGCCGCGGCACTGCCGCGATCAAGGCAACGGGCGTCGGTGCCGATTCCGCGGCGCTGCTGCGCACGCTGACCGGCACGTTCGAGTTCCACGTCGACAATGGCGCCTACGAGGGTCTCGACCTGTGGTACGAGATCCGCCGCGCCCGCGCGCTGCTGAAACAGGAGGCGATACCGGCGCGCACGGGCCCCGAGCGCACGCCGTTCACGGCAGTCTCGGCCACCGGCAAGATCACCAATGGCGTGCTCGCCAATGACGACCTGATCGCTGCGCTCCAATACCTGCAGGTCAAGGGCCATGGCACGGCCGATATCGCTTCCGGCACGCTCGACTATCACCTCGACGCCAATGTGCTGAAGATACCCGACAATGCGGCCGACGCGGCCGGCGCCAGCGACCTCAGCGGATTCACGATCCCGGTCACGGTCAGCGGCAGTTTCAGCGCGCCGAAAGTGCGGCCGGACGTTGCCGCGCTGGCCAAGGCGCGCGTGCAAAAGGAACTCGACAAGAAGAAGGACGAGCTGAAGCAGAAGTTGCAGGAGAAGCTGCAAGACAAGCTCAAGGGCCTGTTCGGCAACTGACTGCGAACAAGCCGTGCGCCGGCAGTCTTTCTTGGGACTGTCCTAAGGCGCCGCTCGGTCCGCGCGGGTAAAATGCGCGGATGAAGCAGAGACCGTGGATCGTGGCGCTGCTGGGCGCGATGGCGCTGTGGTTCCTGCCGCTGCAGACCTACCAGCTGTTCAATCCCGACGAAGGGCGCTACGCGGAGA
Source organism: Pseudomonadota bacterium (assembly GCA_018241455.1). Classification (GTDB taxonomy): domain Bacteria; phylum Pseudomonadota; class Gammaproteobacteria; order Steroidobacterales; family Steroidobacteraceae; genus FEN-1191. Next base: position 3,944 of record JAFEDW010000159.1, read on the forward strand.
TACCGCGCGAAATGGTCGCCAGCGGCGATTGGGTGACGCCGCGCCTCGACGGGCTGAAATACTTCGAGAAGCCGCCACTGCAGTACTGGACGACCGCGGTCGCGTACCAGTTGTGGGGCGAGCACGAATGGACCGCGCGGCTGTGGGTGGCGCTGAGCGGCTTTCTCGGCCTGCTGCTGACCGTATGGATCGGCACGCGTCTCTACGGACCGCTCACCGGTGCACTGGCCGCGCTCGTGCAAGCCGGCGCGATGTTGTACCTGGTGCTGTCGCGCATCTCGACGCTCGACATGGGATTGACGGTGACGTTGCAACTTGCGCTCACCGGGCTGTTGCTGCTGGTGGCGCCGGGTGGCGGCGGCGCGCGCGCCCCGGCGCGTGCCGGCGCGCTGTTGCTGGCGCTGGGCGTGGCGCTCGCGTTCCTGTCCAAGGGCCTGGTCGGCATCCTGATTCCCGGAGCCGTCGCCGCGGCCTACATGCTGCTGCGGCGCGACTGGAGCCTGCTGTGGCGCGCCCGACCCTGGTGGACGCTGGCGGCGCTGGCGCTGATCGCCGCGCCGTGGATCTGGCTGGTCGAGCGGCGCAATCCGGGATTCGCGCAGTTCTTCTTCGTGCACGAGCACTTCGAACGCTTCCTGACGCGCGTGCACCATCGCTACCAGCCGGACTGGTATTTCATCCCCGTGCTGCTGGGTGGGTTCATGCCGTGGACGCCGTTGCTGCCGGCGATCGTGCGTCGCAGCTGGCGCGACATCCGCGCGGGCGACGCGGCGACGCTGCTGCTGGCGACCTGGGTGATCTTCAATTTCGCGTTCTTCAGCTTCTCGCAATCGAAGCTGATTCCGTACATCCTGCCGTTGTTTCCGGCGCTCGCGTTGCTGGCGGGGCGCACGTTCGCCGATCTCGACCGCGCGGTGATCCGGCGCGCGCTGATTGCGTCGGCTGCATTGGGCGTGGCGCTCGCCGCGCTGATCATGCTGCTTTGGTTCTGGCCGTCGCTGATCAAGGGTTTCGTCGTGCCCAGCGGTACGAC
>JAFEDW010000015.1 GCA_018241455.1 Pseudomonadota bacterium
TGTCTCGGTTGCCACCGGCATGCTGCTGTACGAGGCCTTGCGGCAGCGCCGCGAGGTCAAATAGGGCGGAAACGCACCGATTGGCAGCCCGGTAGCCGGCTTCGAGTTGCAGTCGGCCGGACCCTTCTGTATCCTGCGCGGCCTTCTCCTTGCCGCACCGCTAAAGCCTTGAGCGGGCGGCATTAATCCATAGGGAGCGAAGTCATGAGGCATTACGAAGTGGTGTTCCTGGTCCACCCGGACCAGAGTGAACAGGTTCCGGCGATGATCGAGCGCTACCGCGGCATGATTGCCGCCGGTAACGGCACCGTGCATCGCCTCGAAGACTGGGGCCGGCGGCAGCTGTGCTTCCCGATCGCCAAGGTGCACAAGGCGCACTACGTGCTGATGAACATCGAGTGCGACCAGAAGATCCTGGCCGAGCTCACCGGCGCGTTCCGCTTCAGCGACGCCGTGCTGCGCCACCTGGTGGTCAGCATGGATGCCGCCGTGACCGAACCCTCGCCGATGTCACGCACGGAAGAGGAAAACGAGGCGCGTCGCGAGCGCGACGAGATGGGCGACGACGACGAGCTGTCGCTCAACACCTGAAGGAACCCACGCCATGTCACGCTTTATCCGCCGCAAGAAATTCTGCCGCTTCACGGCCGATGACGTCGCCACGATCGATTACAAGGATCTGGGCGTCCTCAAGAACTACATCACCGAAACCGGCAAGATCGTGCCGAGCCGCATTACCGGCACGAAGAGCTTCTACCAGCGCCAGCTCGCGACCGCGATCAAGCGCGCGCGCTTCCTGGCCCTGCTCCCGTACACCGACCAGCACTGAGTACCGCACCCATGGACGTCATCCTGCTGCAGAAAGTGGCCAACCTCGGCACGATCGGTGATCGGGTCAAGGTGAAGAGCGGCTACGGCCGCAATTACCTGCTGCCCTCGGGCCGCGCCACGCTGGCCACGCCGGCGAACGTCGCGCGCTTCGAATTGCGGCGCGCCGAACTGGAACGCGTCGCCGGCGAAGAGCTGGGCAGCGCGCAACAGCGCGCCGAATCGCTGCGCGATTTCCGCATCACGATCACCGCGAAGGCGGGCTCGGAAGGCAAGCTGTTCGGCTCGGTCGGTACGTCCGACATCGCCGAGGCCTGCACCGCCGCCGGACAAAAGGTCAATCGCAGCGAAGTGCGCCTGCCGACCGGGCCGATCCGCCAGGTGGGCGAGCATCACGTGGCGCTGCACCTGCACACCGACGTCGAAGTCACGATCGTCGTGATCATCGCGGCGGAAGAGCAGGGCTAGGCCCCGCGGGCCTTAAGGCTTCGGTCAGCGCCATGGCCGGGCCGCTCCGTTCCGCACGTCGCGAATCCGAACTGCCGACTGATCCGGGCGCGGCCACGCCGCCGCATTCGGCCGAGGCCGAACAGGCCGTGCTCGGCGGCCTGCTGATCGATACCAGCGCCTGGGACCAGGTCGGCGACGTCATCGTCGGCGAAGACTTCTATCGTCCCGATCACCAGCTGATCTTCGGTGCGCTCGCCGAGTTGATCGCCGCCGGCAAACCCGCCGACGTGGTCACCGTGTCCGAACAGCTCGGCCGCAGCGGGCGGCTGGAAGCCGCCGGCGGCCTCGCGTACCTCGGGAGCCTCGCGCGCGACACGCCTACGGCGGCAAACGTGCGCGCCTACGCGCAGATCGTGCGCGAGCGCTCGCTGCTGCGGCGGCTGATCAGCGCCGGGCGCCAGATCGTGGCCGACGCCTTCGCCAACGATGGCCGCTCGGCGCGCGACCTGGTCGACGCGGCCGAAAAACAGGTGTTCGAGATCGCCGAGCAGAGTACCGGCCGGCGTGATGGCGCGGTGCGAGTCAGTACGCTGCTGCCGCCGCTGATCGACAAGATCGACGAGTGGCACGACAACCCGAATGCGATGCGCGGGCTCCCGACCGGCTTCGCCGACTTCGACCGCAAGACCGGGGGCCTCCGGCCCGGCGACCTGGTGATCGTCGCCGGCCGCCCGTCGATGGGCAAGACGACGCTGGCGATGAACATCGCCGAGTACGCGGCCGTGAACCCGGGCACGCGCTCATCGGTCGCGATCTTCAGCATGGAAATGCCGGCCGAACAGCTGCTGACGCGCATGCTGGCCTCGATCGGTGGCGTGCCGCTCAACGGCATCCGCAGCGGCCAGATTTCCGATGACGACTGGGTGCGTGTCACGGCGGCCACCAGCCAGCTCGCGGAAGCGCGCATCTTCATCGACGAATCGGCCGGCCTTACGCCGACCGAGCTGCGTGCGCGGGCGCGGCGCGTGGCGCGCGAGCACGGGCTCGACCTGATCGTCGTCGATTACCTGCAGCTGATGCAGGTGCCGGGCACGAAGGAGAATCGCGCCACCGAGATCGCCGAGATCTCGCGCGGCCTGAAGGCGCTCGCCAAGGAACTGGCGGTGCCGGTGATCGCGCTCTCGCAGCTGAACCGCGGCGTCGAGCAGCGCACCGAGAAGAAACCGGTGATGTCGGACCTGCGCGAGTCGGGGGCGATTGAGCAGGATGCAGACATGATCCTGCTGATTTATCGCGAAGAGGTCTACGACAAGAACACGCCCAAGCGCGGCATCGCGGAGATCGACCTGGCCAAGCACCGCAACGGCGAGATCGGCACGTTCATGCTGACCTTCCAGGGCCAGTACAGCCGCTTCGCCAACTACGCGGCAGATTCGTACGCCGAAGGTGTACTCAGGTGATATGACCTGGCACGCCCTTTTGGGGCTTGCTCGCCGACTATCCCTCGAAGAACCCCATCTTCACGCCGGCCAGCTGGATGACGTCGTTGTCGACGAGCTTGCGCGCCGTGGCGCCGATCGGGGCACCGTTGACCAGCGGGAAATTCTCCGACGTGTCGGCATCGACGTGCACGAGGAAGTAGCCTTCCGAGCGGCGCGTGATCGCCGCCACCTGCACGCCCGGCCGGCCGAGCGTGGTCAGCGTCTTCGTGAGCTCCAGTTCGCGCCCGGCGAAGGCGCCCGACAGCACCTGCAGGCGGGCCTTCTTCATCGTCGGCGCGCCGTTGCCGAGGGTGCGGCGCGAGGCCGTCGCGTCCGTGCCCTGGGCCATGGCGGCCCGCACCTTTTCGACCGGGCGGGCCGAGGGCTGGATCACCATGGTCTTTTCGAATTCGTCCTGCTGGGCGGTGTCGTCCTCGACGAAGCGCAGCTGGTGGTGGCCGCAGGTCACGACATCGCCGTGCTGCAGCGCGTGCTTCTTGATCAGTTTGCCGTTGACGTAGGTGCCGTTGGTGCTGTTCAGGTCTTCGAGGAAGGAGTCGTTCAGGATGTTGATGATCAGCGAGTGGTGGCCGCTGACGGCCGGGTTGTCGATGCGGATATCGTTATCCGGCAGGCGCCCGATCGTGTAGCGCTCCTTGTTCATGTTGTATTCGGCCATCACCTGGCCGTCGAGACTCAAGATCAGCCTTGCCATAAATGCTCGCTTTGTTCTCGCCTGTTTAAGAGCCTAACTGAACCAGCCTAACATCCGGTCCAATACTCCCCGACGCACCGGGAACGAATCAACGACCTGGGCCAGCAAAACGGAAATATTGTCCTTGCCCCCGTTGTCGTTCCCGAGCTGGATCAACTGCTGCGCGACCGTATCAAGGTTAGCACCAAAGGTGTTGATCGTTAAGTGAATATCGTCGTCCTCGACCATGTCGGACAGGCCGTCCGAGCACAGCATGTAGATATCGCCGCGCTGGGCCGGGTGCTCCTGGATCTCGACCTCGACGCCGGCCTCGACGCCGAGCGCCCGCGTGACATAGTTCTTGTTCGCCGCGCGTTGCGCTTCCTCGGGAGAATAGAAACCGCGGTCGACGAGTTCCTGCAGCAGCGAATGGTCGAGCGTCACCTGCTCGAAGCTCGAGCCGCGCAGGCGGTACAGGCGCGAGTCGCCGACGTGCGCGATGGTCACGCGGTTGTCGTGGAACAGCACGCCGACCACGGTCGTGCCCATGCCTTCGCAGTTGGGTTGCGTGCGCGCGGTCTGGAAGATGATCTTGTTCGCGCGCGTGATCGCATCGCGCAGGATGATCGTGGTGCGCGACAGGCCCGTGCCCGGGTCGGGCGCCGACAGGTCCTCGCGCTCGACCGCTTCGCGCACCAGGTTGACGATTGTCTTGACGGCGATGCCGCTGGCCACTTCGCCGGCGTTGTAGCCGCCCATGCCGTCGGCCAGCACCAGCAAGCCGAGGTTCGCGTCCCAGGCGATCGTGTCTTCGTTGTGCTCGCGCACCCGCCCGACGTCCGTCAGGCCGACGCAGCGGAGCTTGCCCTTCAGACTCATCGCCGGGCCCTGCGGCCACGCGCCCGGAGCTGGCTTGGAAACGTGAACTGGATCACAGATACTGGTCCACTGCCGTCCTGATCGAGCGGCCGGAGCGCGCCGCGCTGCAAAAGTTACCATCGGCGGCCGGTCCCGGGCGCGTCTGGGGTCACAGATGCACCCAATCAGGCCGGGCCGGATCGCAATAGCGCGGCATCGTACTGGAGTTTTCACTGCGCCGCGACGGGCGCTAACGAAAAGCAAAGGCAGGCATGGCGCGAAATCAGCCGGTCTACGTGTGCAGTTCCTGCGGCGGCGAATCGCTGAAATGGCAGGGTCAGTGCCCGCATTGCGGCGAGTGGAACACGCTGACGCGCGTGCTCGGAGTTCGCGTTGCCGGTGGCGCCGGCAGTGCCGCGCATGTCGGCGCGTCCCAGGCGGCAGCTGGCGGAAGCCTGCCTGCGCCCGTCGCGCTGGCGGCGGAGGCGGCAACGGAACCACGCCTGGAGCTCGGCATGTCGGAGCTCGATCGGGTGTTCGGCGGCGGCATCGGTGCGGGCGCCGTCAGCCTGTTGGGTGGAGAACCCGGCATCGGCAAATCGACCCTGCTGCTGCAGGTGGCGGCCGCGGTGGGCGCGAGCCGGCCGGTGCTCTATGCCTCCGGCGAGGAATCGACGCAGCAGATCACGCAGCGCGCCCGCCGCTTGTCGCTCGCGGCGGCGCAGCTCACGCTGCTCAGCGACAACTCGCTCGAATCCATCCTGCAACTCAGCAGCGAACGGCGGGCGGCGCTATTGGTCGTTGACTCGATCCAGACCATGCAGACGGCGATGGCCGATTCGAGTCCCGGCTCGCCGCAGCAATTGCGCGAGTGCACGGCGGCGCTGGTGCGCTTCGCCAAGCAGGGCGGCACGGCGGTCATCATCGTCGGGCACGTCACCAAGGACGGCGCGATCGCGGGACCGAAGCTGCTCGAGCACCTGGTCGACACGGTGCTGTACTTCGACGCGGATGCCGGCAGCCGCTACCGCATGCTGCGCGCCACCAAGAACCGTTTCGGCCCGGTCAACGAACTGGGCTTCTTCGCGATGACCGATGCGGGGCTGCGCGAAGTGCGCAACCCGTCGGCGATCTTCCTGTCGCGCAGCGCGCAGGCCGTGCCCGGGAGCCTGGTCATGGTGGCGCGCGACGGCGGTCGCGCGCTGCTGATCGAGGTGCAGGCGCTCACCGACGCGACGCGCTTCTCCGCGCCGCGCCGCGTGGCGCAGGGCGTCGATGCCAATCGCCTGTCGATGCTGCTCGCGGTGATGAGCCGGCACTCGCGGCTGTCGCCGGCCGAGCATGATGTGTACGTCAACCTCGTCGGCGGCTTGTCGATCGCCGAGACAGCGACCGACCTGCCGCTGGCGCTGGCCATCGGCTCGAGCCTCGAGGGCACGGCGCTCGATGCCAAGCTGGTGGCGTTCGGCGAACTGGGGTTGACCGGCGAAGTGCGGCCGGTGCCGTACGGCGAGGAGCGGTTGAAGGAGGCCGTCAAGCAGGGCTACACGCGCGCCATCGTGCCGCAGCAGAATGCGCCGCGACAGGCCATCGCCGGCCTCGAGGTGCGCGCGGTGGCGACGCTCGCCGAGGCGATCGAGGCCGCGTTCCGCGCCTGATTGCCTACGCCGGCTCGATGATCGGCCGCACGCGCACGGTGCGGATCGAGTTGTCCATCATCTGCAGCACTTCGAATTCCAGCGCGCCGATGCGCAGCGAAGTGCCCGGCTGCGGGATGTTCTCCAGCTTCTCCAGCAGCAGGCCGTTGAGTGTCTTCGGGCCGAGGTCCGGCAGCTGCCAGCCGAGCGCGCGGTTGAGCGCGCGGATCGTGGCGCCGCCGTTGACCAGCCAGGCGCCGCTCGCCTCGCGGTGCACGTCCTTGTGGCCGACAGTGGCCGGATCGGTCGTGAACTCGCCGACGATTTCCTCGAGCAGGTCCTCGAGCGTGACCATGCCCTCGATGTCGCCGTATTCGTTGACGACGAAGGCGTGGCGGCGCCGGTTGCGCTGGAACTGCGCCAGCTGGTGCATCAGCGTGGTGCCCTCGGGCACGAAGTAGGGCTCGCGCGCCTGCGCCAGCTCGATCAGCCGCTCGCGCGTCAGCGTGCCGCGCGCGAATTCCTGCGCGGTGCGTTTCATGTGCAGGATGCCGATCAGGTTGTCGAGTTCGCTGTCGTACACAGGCAGCCGCGTGTGCGGCGTCTGGCGCAGGCGCTCGAGCACGTCCTCCCAGTCGGCCGAAATGTCGATGCCGGCGATGTCCTGGCGCGGGATCATGATGTCGTTCACCGTGACGCGCTCGAGGTCGAGGATCGACAGCAGCATCTGCCGGTGGCGCGCCGGGATCAGCGCGCTCGATTCACTGACCACCGTGCGCAGCTCTTCCGCGTTCAGCGCCTGCGCGCTGTGCGCGGCGTTGCGCATGCCGAACAGCCGCAGCACCCCATAGGCGGTGCGGTTGGTGAACCAGCGCGCGGGCAGCGTGATCCACAGCAGCGCGCGATACACCAGCGTCGAGTTCAGCGCCACCGCTTCGCTGTGCACGGCGGCGTAGATCTTCGGCGCCAGCTCGCAGAAGATGATGATGAACACGGTCAGCGCGAACATCATCACCGGCAGCGCATGCTCGTGCGGTAGCCGCAGCGCCAGCAGCGTGGCGACGGTGAAGGCGGCGCCGCTGGCCAGTTCCTGGATGACCAGCGTCGCGCCCAGCCACTGGTCGGGCTTGGCGAGCAGGTTATCCAGCGCGCGGGCGCGCCGCTCGCCGGCGGCGGCGCGGGTGCGCACGCGATAGCGATTGACCGAGAGCAACGCGACTTCGGAGCCGGAGGAAAAAGCGATCACGATCATCATGCCGAGCAGCGTCAGCAGCAGCGCGAGGGACGGGGCCGTATCCACTTAGGACACCTTCGAAGTTCTCGTGAGGGGACCCATAGCATAGGCCCTGCGCGTACAATTGCCCGATGTTTGACCAGCTCACCGGCCGCCTGAGCGCCGCCGTGGCCGCCTTGCGCGGCCGCGGCCGCCTCAGCGAGGACAACATCGCCGACACGCTGCGCGAAGTGCGCATCGCGCTGCTCGAGGCCGATGTCGCGCTGCCGGTCGTCCGGAAATTCATCGACGCCGTGAAGGCGCGGGCGCTCGGCGCCGAGGTCAGCGCCAGCCTGACGCCGGGACAGGCGCTGGTCGGCATCCTGCATCGCGAGCTGGTCAACGTGCTCGGCGGCGCCAGCGCGGGCGTGCCGTTGAATGCGACGCCGCCGCTGGTGCTGCTGCTGGCGGGCCTGCAGGGCGCCGGCAAGACCACCACGGCCGCCAAGCTGGCGCGCTGGCTCATCACGACGCACCGCAAGCGCGTGCTGCTGGTCAGCACGGACGTGCGCCGTCCGGCCGCCATCCTGCAGCTCGAAAAATTGGCCGGCCAGGTGCAGGCCGATTTCTTCGCGCCGCCGCCCGGCGCGGCGCCGGCCGCCATCGCCGCCGCGGCGCTGGCGCAGGCGCGCAACGGTGTCTACGACGTGCTGGTCGTCGACACGGCCGGGCGGTTGCACGTCGACGCTGACCTGATGGATGAAGCGCGGCAGATCGACGGCGCCGTGGGCTCGCACCAGCGGCTGTTCGTCGTCGATGCCATGTCCGGCCAGGATGCGCTCAATGCGGCGCAGGCCTTCGGCGCGGCGCTCGATCTCACCGGCATCATCCTGACCAAGGCCGACGGCGACGCGCGCGGCGGCGCCGCGTTGTCGGTGCGCGAGGTGACCGGCAAACCGATTGTATTCCTCGGTGTCGGCGAGAAGACCGAGGCGCTCGAGCCCTTCGACCCGGAGCGCATGGCGCAACGAATCCTGGGCATGGGCGACGTGGTGGCGCTGGTCGAATCAGTGCAGCGCAACATCGAGGTCGAGGAAGTGCAGCGCCTGGGCGCCAAGCTCAAGCAGGGCAAGTCCTTCGACCTGGCCGACCTGCGCTCGCAGCTCGAGCAGGTGCGCCGCATGGGCGGCCTCGGCGCGTTGATGGACAAACTACCGTCCCAGATGACCCAGAAGGCGGTCATGCCACCTGAACAGGCCGACCGGCAGGTGCGGCGCCAGATCGCGATCATCGACTCCATGACCCCCCGGGAACGGCGCGTGCCGGGGCTCATCGACGGCTCGCGCCGCCGGCGCATCGCCCGCGGCGCCGGGGTGCAGGTGCAGGACGTCAACCGGCTGCTCAAGCAGTTCCTCGACATGCAGAAGATGATGAAGCAGCTCAAGGGCGGGGGGCTGCGGCGGCTGATGGGGGCTTTCCGGGGCGGCATGCAGTAGGCCTGGCGGCCATAAGTCATTGAGGGCTTTCAGTTCGGGCGGGGTTTGCGTAGAATCCGCGCTCTTTTTTGGACCCCTGAGCAAGCCCAAACATGGTCACGATTCGCCTGACGCGCCGCGGCGCCAAGAACCAGCCTTTCTATCACGTCGTCGTGACGGACAGCCGCAAGCGGCAGGGCGGTTCCAGCCTCGAGCAGGTCGGTTTCTTCAATCCGGTCGCACGCGGCAAGGAAAACCGCCTGCGCCTGGAACTGGCCCGCATCGATCATTGGGTGAAACTCGGGGCGCAGCTTTCCGATCGGGTGAGCCAGCTGGTGGCCACGTACCGGAAGCAGGCCGCGGCCTAAGAGACTACAGCGGCTGTGGCCGAAGCTCGGCCGACACGCTATGTGAAGCTCGGCCGGGTGCTCGGGCCCGCCGGGGTGCGGGGCTGGCTCAAGATCCAGTCCTACACCGACCCGCCGGAGAACCTGCTGCGGCACCACTCCTGGTTGCTGCGCGATGCGCAGGGCCGGCACACGGTGCGCACGCTGGCTGAATCGAGCGCCGATGGGCGTTGGCTGCGGGCGCGTTTCGAGGGCGTTGAAGATCGGAATGCCGCCGAGTTGCTCGGCGGCGCGGACATCGAGGTCGAGCGTTCGGCGCTGCCGCCGACCGCGGCGCGCGAGTACTACCGCGACGACCTGATCGGTTTCCGCGTGGCAAACGGCGAGGGGCGCGAGCTCGGACATGTGAGCCATTTCATCGAGGCGCCCGCCGGGCCGGTGATGGTCGTGACGGGCGCGCGCGAGCTGTGGATTCCGGCCCTGCCGGCTCACCTGAAGCGCGTGAGCCTCGAGCGGGGCGAGATTGAAGTGGACTGGCCCGACGAACTGTAACGGGCCGGGCGCGGCGCGGAGAGTGCAGGTGCTGATCGAGGTCGTCACGCTGTTCCCGGAGATGATCCGGGATGCGCTCCGGCACGGCATCGTCGGTCGCGCGCAGGAGCGCGGGCTGCTGGCGGTCGGTACGGAAGATCCGCGCGCCCACACGAGCGATGTCCACCACACGGTGGACGATCGGCCGTACGGCGGCGGGCCGGGCATGGTGATGAAGCCCGAACCGCTGTGCGCGGCGATCCGCGCGGCGCGGGCGAGGCTACCGGCGGGCAGCGTGACGATCGCGCTGTCGGCGCAGGGTCGGCGACTGACGCAGGGGCAGGTGATGGAGCTGTTGCCCCATCCCGCGCTGCTGCTGGTGGCCGGCCGGTACGAGGGAATGGATGAGCGGGTGCTCGAGGCGGAAGTCGATCTCGAACTCTCGATCGGCGATTATGTGCTCTCGGGCGGCGAACTGCCGGCGCTGGTGCTGATCGACGCGCTGGCGCGGCTGCTGCCGGGGGCGCTGGGCGACGAGCGCTCGGCGCAGCAGGAGTCGTTCAGCGCAGGGCTGCTCGACTGGCCGCACTATACGCGGCCGGAAGAGCACGAAGGGCGGCGGGTGCCGGCGGTGCTGCTGTCGGGCGACCACGCCGCGATCGAGCGCTGGCGGTCGAAGCAGGCGTTGGGGCGCACGTGGTTGCGGCGGCGCGAACTGCTGCACGGGGTGATACTGGACGCGCAGCGCGCGGCGCTGCTGCAGGAATTTTTGCAGGAACGGGAACAGGAAGCAGAGCCATGAACATCATTCAGCAGCTGGATGCCGAACGCATGACGCGCAAGGTGCCGGATTTCAAGCCCGGCGATACGGTCGTCGTGCAGGTCAAGGTCATCGAGGGCGAGCGCGAGCGCGTGCAGGCCTTCGAAGGCGTCGTGATCGCGATCTCCAACCGCGGTTTCAATTCCTCGTTCACGGTGCGCAAGGTCTCGCACGGCGAGGGCGTCGAGCGCACCTTCCAGACGCACAGCCCGTCGATCAGCGACATCAGCGTCAAGCGCCGCGGCAACGTGCGGCGCGCGAAGCTGTACTACCTGCGCGACCGCGCCGGCAAGTCGGCCCGCATCGAAGAGAAAGTCTGAGGTGGCGCGCGCCGTCGGCAGGCGGCGCGCCCGATCCCGCTAGTGCGCTACCTGCTCACTTTTTTCCGCGGCCTGTGGCACGGTCTCGACGTGCTGCGGCGCGTGCTGCACCTGCTGCTGATGCTGGCGCTGCTGACGCTGCTCATCGTAGGCCTGCGCGGTTCGATCCCGCACCTGCCCGAGCGCGGCGCGCTGATCGTGCACCCGAGCGGCGACATCGTCGAACAGCTCGCCGGCGAACCGCTGCAGCGCGCGCTCAGCGAGGCGCAGGGCGAGAGCGCGCCGGAAACGCTGCTGTGGGACCTGACGCGCGCGATCCGCGGCGCGCGCGATGACGCGCACATCCAGGCGCTGCTGATCGAGACCGACGACATGGCCGGCGCCGGCCAGCCTGAACTCGAGGAGCTCGCGGCCGCCATCCGCGATTTCCGCGCCAGCGGCAAGAAGGTCATCGCGCACGGCAGTTATTTCCTGCAACCCCAGTACTACCTAGCGGCGCAGGCCGACGAGGTGTACCTCGACCCGTTCGGCCTGGTGCTGCTGCCCGGCTACGACCGCTATCGCATGTACTTCAAGGATGCGATCGACAAGCTGGCCGTCGACGTGCACCTGGTGCGCGCCGGCAAGTTCAAGAACGCGGCCGAGCCGTTCATTCGCCGCGACATGTCGGATGAAGAGCGGCAGGAGAGCAGCGCCTACCTGCAGTCGCTGTGGCTGGGCTATCGCACGGCGGTCGGTGCCGCGCGGCACCTCGATCCCGGCGCGCTGGGCAGCTACGCCGACGGCTATGCCGCCGCGGTGCAGAAGGCCGGCGGTGACCTGGCCGCCGTGGCGAAGGCTGCCGGGCTGGTCACCGCGCTGCGCACCGATGCGCAGGTCGAACAGCGCATGGCGGAACTGGTCGGCGCCGATGACGGCAAGCGCGGCTTTCAGGGCGTGAATGTCGACGACTACCTGCGCACGCTGCGGGTTGAGGAGCACGCGCATCGCGGTGCGGCCACGGCGGTCGCCGTCATCATGGCCAGCGGTGAAATGTACGACGGCAACCAGCCGGCCGGCACGATCGGCGGCCTGTCGACCGCCGCACTGCTGCGCCAGGCGCGGCAGGACGACGCCGTCAAGGCAGTGGTGCTGCGTATCGACAGCCCGGGCGGCAGCGTGCTCGCTGCCGAGCAGATCTACCGCGAGGTGCAGCTGCTGCGCGCGGCCGGCAAGCCGGTCATCGCCTCGCTGGGCGACGTCGCCGCCTCGGGCGGCTACTACATCGCCGCGCCGGCCGATGAAATCTACGCCAGCGCCAACACGATCACCGGCTCGATCGGCGTGTTCACGACGATACCGACCTTCGACCGCGCGCTCACGAAGCTCGGCGTGCACGTCGACGGTGTCGGCACGACCGCGCTGTCGGGAACGCTGCGCCTCGACCGGCCGATGCGGCCGGAGGTCGAAGCCATCCTGCAGGCCAGCGTCGATCATGCCTACGCGCAGTTCGTCGAGCGCGTTGCCAGCGGCCGGCGCAAGACGCCGGCGGCGATCGATGCGATCGCACAAGGCCGGGTGTGGGCGGGGCGCGACGCGCTGCGCCTCGGGCTGGTCGACCGCATCGGCGGCTATGACGACGCCGTGCAAGCCGCGGCCAAGCGCGCCGGCCTCGGCAAGGACTACGACGTGCGCGTCATCGAGCCCGAGCTGAGCTTCACCGAGCAGCTGCTGCTGAACGCCCGCAGCAGCTTCGCCGCGCTCGCCCGCCGCGCCGGATTCATCCGCGGCAGCCTGCTGGGGACCGGGTTGCCGGCCCAACTCGCGCCGCAGCTCAAGCCGCTGGAACGCGAGCTGGCGCGCTGGCAGCGCCTCGCCGCGACGCCGCAGCACCCGCTGGCCTATTGTTTCTGCACCGTCGATTGAGCGGCCGACGGGTTCAGTCGCCGCCGACCTGCACGCACAACATGCTGATCGCGCCGAGCTCGATGCCGTCGAGCGACACGGCCGCGCTTTCGCCCGGCCGCTGCAGCGCCAGCACATACAGCAGCGGCAGGTAGTGTTCCGGCGTCGGCACGCTCATCGCCGCGCCGGCATCCAGCTGCTCGTAAGCCGCCAGCGCGGCGTGGCGCCGCTCGCGGATCGCCGCCTGCACCGCCGTGTTGAAACTGCGCGCCCAGGCGGGTGTCGGCGCGGCAGCATCGAACTGCAGCGCGCGCAGGTTGTGTACGACGTTGCCGCTGCCGAGCACCAGCACGCCCTCATCGCGCAGCGGCGCCAGGCGCTGCGCCAATGCGTAGTGCTGCGCGCCACCCAGCGACGCATCAATCGACAATTGCACCACCGGGATGTCCGCATCCGGGTACATGTGCCGCAGCACGGCCCAGGTGCCGTGATCGAGTCCCCAGTCCTCGTCCTGCCGCACGGCGGTGGGCGCGAGCAGCGAAGCAACGCGCAACGCGAGCTGCGGGTCGCCACGCGCCGGGTACTGCACCGCGTAGAGCGCCGGCGGAAAGCCGTAGAAATCGTGGATCGTGCGCGGCTGCGCCTGCGCCGTGACCGCCGTGCCGCGGATGTACCAGTGCGCCGACACGGCGAGGATCGCGCGCGGCCGCGGCAGCGAGCGCCCGAGCTGCCGCCAGCCGTCGGCGTAGCGGTTGGGTTCGATGGCCAGCATCGGCGAGCCGTGACCCAGGAACACCGCGGGGTGAGCGGAACTCATTGCCGCTTCAAGCGTGCGGCGGCAGATGCGTCAGCGCGCGCCATGCGGCCGCGTCGAACGGCAGCCGCCAATAGCCGGCCGTCTGCAGGTGGCCGCGCTTGTGCGCCGGCGCCAGCTGCGCCCCCAGTTCGCTGAGGCTGGGGTTGTGGCCGATGACGAGAATGGTGCGCGCCTTGCCGTGCCATCGTGCCAGCGCTTCGCGCACGCGCTGCGGCGTGGCGAGGTACAACTCCGGCACCGCCAGCAATTTCATCGGCCCCAGTGACAGCACGTCGGCCACGATCAGCGCTGTCTCGGTGGTGCGCCGCGCCGGGCTGTAGAGCAGGCGCTCGATCGCCACGCCGGCCGAGAGCGTGGTCGCAGCGCGCGCCGCCGCCCCGCGCCCGGCCTCCGACAGCGGCCGCGCGAAATCCTCGGCGTCGATCGCCGCCGGCAGCGCCTCGGCGTGTCGCATCAGGATCAATTCGTGCACGGTCACCACATCATGCCGGTCTGGAGCTTCGCGGCGTCCGACATCATGCCCTGGCTCCACGGCGGATCGAACACCAGCTGCACATCGGCCTGGCTGACCGTGGGGATGAGCTCGAGCTTCTCGCGCACGTCGCGCACCAGCACCTCGCCCATGCCGCAGCCCGGCGCGGTGAGCGTCATGTTGACGCTGATCTTGCGGGTGCCGTCCGGCGCGGGCGTCACGGCGCAGGTGTACACCAGCCCGAGGTCGACGATGTTCACCGGAATCTCGGGATCGTAGCACTGGCGCATCTGCGCCCAGGCAAGCTCGCGCACGTCGTCTTCCGTGGCGCCGGGCGGCAGCTCGGGCGCGCGGATCGGTTCCTTGCCGATCGCATCGGCCTGTTCGCCCGGGATGCGGTACAGGTTGCCCTCGATGTACAGCGTAAAGCTGCCGCCGAGCGCCTGCGTGATGTACCCGGCGAGTCCGGCCTTCAGCGTCACCGGCGTACCGGCCGGCACGATCACGGCCTCGACGTCGCGGCTCAGCATCACCGGTTCATTTTCGTAGCCGGCCATCGCTACTCCGTCGACACCGTCGGCATTGCGGCGCCGCCGGCGGGTTTTGCCAGCGCCGCGTGCAGCGTATGCCAGCACAGGCTGGCGCATTTCACCCGGGCCGGGAACTCATGCACGCCGGCCAGCGCCATCAGCTTGCCGAGCGGCCGCGCCGGCACATGCGCCGGTTCGGTCAGCAGCGCGTGCACCTCGTGGTACAGCGCATCGACATCGGGTACGGCCAACCCTTTGACGGCCTCGCTCATCAGCGAAGCGGAGGCCACCGAAATCGCGCAGCCCTGGCCATTGAAGCGCAGGTCCTCGAGCTTGCCATCCTTCAGTCGCAGCGTGATGTCGAGCGAATCGCCGCACAGCGGGTTGTGGCCGAGCGCTTCGGCATCCGCCGGCTCCAGTCGCCCGAAATTGCGCGGGCTCCGGTTGTGATCGAGGATCACGTCGCGGTACAGGTCGCGGATTTCCATCAGGCGAACACCTCGCGCACCCTGTCGAGCGCAACCAGCAGCCGCTCGATGTCCGCCTCGGTGTTGTAGCAACCGAACGACGCGCGCGCCGTGGCCGACAGGCCATACCAGGTCATGACCGGCATCGCGCAATGATGTCCGGTGCGGATCGCGACGCCTTCGCGGTCGAGGATCGTGCCGATGTCATGCGGGTGGATGCCCTTGAGCGTGAATGAAATGACACCGGCCTTGTCCGCGGCGGTGCCGACCAGCGTCAGGCCGGCCACTTCGCGCAATTGCGCGGTCGCCGTGTGCAGCAAATGTTGTTCATGCGCGGCGATGCGTTCGCGCCCGAGCATCTCCACGTAATCAAGCGCCGCGGCCAGGCCCACGGCGCCGGAGATGTTCGGCGTGCCGGCCTCGAATTTCCACGGCAGCTCGTTGTAGGTGCTGCGTTCGATTGCGACCGTCAGGATCATGTCGCCGCCGCCCTGCCACGGCGGCAGCGCGGCCAGCTGTTGCTCGCGGCCGTAGAGCACGCCGATGCCGGTCGGACCGTAGACCTTGTGGCCGGAAAATGCGTAGAAGTCGCAATCGAGCGCCTGCACGTCGACGCGCTGGTGCGCGATCGCCTGCGCGCCGTCGACGAGCACCGGCAGTCCGCGCGCGCGCGCCAGCCCGATCATCGCCTTGACCGGCAGCACGGTGCCGAGCGCGTTGGAGACGTGCGCCAACGCCACCAGGCGCGTGCGCGGGCCCAGGCACGCGGCGAACGCGTCGAGCTCCACTTCGCCGGCGGCGTTGAGCGGCACGGCCACGAGCCGCGCACCGGCCCGCTCGCAGGCCATCTGCCAGGGCACGATGTTCGCGTGGTGCTCGAGCTGGGTGACCAGCACCTCATCGCCCGCGCGCAACTGCGTGCCGCCCCAGGCTTGCGCCACCAGGTTGATGGCCTCGGTCGTGCCGCGCGTGAAGACGATCTCGCGCGTCGAGCGCGCGTTGATGAAGCGCCGCACGGTTTCGCGCGCGCCCTCGAAGGCCGCGGTCGCCTCCTGGCTGAGCGTGTGCACGCCGCGGTGCACGTTGGCGTGATGCAGCTCGCCGTAGCGCGTCACGGCGTCCAGCACGGCGCGCGGTTGCTGCGCCGAGGCGGCGCTGTCGAGATAGGCGAGCGGCCGGCCGTGCACTTCACGGCCGAGTATCGGGAAGTCGGCGCGCACGCGCGCCGGGAGCAGGCGGCCCTGCGCGTCGACGTAGCCGGCAGCGGCCAGCGGCAGCGCGGCGTTCATTGCAGCAGTTCCTGCGCGGGCGCATCGCTGAGCCGCGCCGCCGTGGCGAGGCCGGCGGCGCGGCGCAGCACCGGCGGATCGATGGCGCCGAGCGCCTCGCCG
>JAFEDW010000160.1 GCA_018241455.1 Pseudomonadota bacterium
GCTCGAGCGCGAGCGCGCGTTCCAGGTGTTCGCGGACGCGACTCGCCAGCCCTTCGGCGAGCGCAGTCAGGATGGAAATGCGCTGGCTGTAGCGACCCATGACCAACGCGAGGTTGAAATGGGCATTCGCGTAATCGGGCAGCGATTCCACCGCCGCCTCGCCGCGCCGGGTCGCCTGCTCGAGCACCTTCAGGACGTTCGTCGCACTGCGCCCCGGATACAGTGAATGCACGGCAGCGGCCTTGTTGGCGGCGGATGCGCCGATCGCGCCGAACTGGCTGCCGAGCGTGATCGCGCGCAGGAACTGGCCCGCGTGGAATTCGCTCCAAGCCTGTTGTACACCTGCGGCAACCCGCGCCGCACCGCCACATTGCTGCACCGTAGCGGCAAAACGCGGGTGCGAGCGCGCGAGCCGCGCCATCCGCTGCTCATCCGGAAAGGGCTCGGCATCCGTCGCGTGGAGCCGCGCCCATCGTTCGTGCAGGTCGGCCGGCGCGTGCACGGTCGCCGCGCGCTTGCCTGCTGCCCTGCGGCGGACTGGCTGTTTCATCGGGATCACCTCACTGCGGTAAGTACGCATCGCCAAGCGAGCCACAAAGCTTTTATATGCGAACCAGGGCGGAGGTGCCCATGCGGGTTAATACGGAGCCGCGGCGAATGCCGCGAGAGGAGACTGAAATGGCGAAGATGAAAGGTGGCGACAAGACAGCGCGCGGTGGCCGGGCTGCCGTGCAGGCGCAGATGCTGGAAGGACTGCACAAGGTGTGGCTCGCCGGCATGGGTGCGGTTTCGAAGGCGCAGCACGGCGCCCCGAAAATGTTCGACGAACTGGTCGCGGAGGGCGCACGGTTCCAGGCCGACACGCGCGACTCCGCGGAAGCCGCATTGCGCGGCGCGCTCGGCAGCGTGCAGCAGCGCATCAACGCCGGCGTGACGGGCGCGCGCGGTCAGGCGAACGAGGCGCTGGCGAACCTGGAAAAGATTTTCCAGACGCGCGTGCACCGTGCGCTGGCGCAGCTCGGCGTGCCGAGCGCGGCTGAAGTCCACGCGCTCGGCAAGCGGATCGATGCGCTCAATGCGAACATCGATCGGCTGGCGCGGCGCCCGGCGGCCGCAGCGAAAGGGCGCGGCAAGCGGGCAACGCGGAAGTAGGCTGCGTGCTGACCATCGAGCCCGCACGCCGTCCGCGTGCTGCGCGCGGTGGCAAGCTTGGTATTGCGCTGGCCGGCGGCGGGCCGCTGGGGTTCTTCTATGAACTCGGCGCGTTGCACGCCGTCGGTGAGGCGGTAGTCGGCCGCGAGTTGACGGCCTTCGATGTGTACGTCGGGGTCAGTTCCGGCGCGCTGCTGGCGGGGGGGCTCGCCAACGGGCTGAGCACGACGACGCTCGGCTCGATGTACCTCGAGGACAGCGCCGCGGGCGTGCCGTTCTCGCCGGGGCAGTTGTTGCAGCCGGCAGCGGCCGGGTATTTGCGCCGGATTGCACAGCTCCCCAAGGCGCTGGCCCATGTAGCGCGGCAGGTGGCGAAGGATCCGTTGAGCAACGCCTGGAACGTCGCGCTCGGCTCGCTCGGCGCCTTCCTGCCGACGGCCTTGTTCGACAACCGCCCGTTGGAGCGGCACCTGCGCACGCTGTTCGAGCTGGGCGGCCACGCCGACGATTTCCGCAAGCTGCCGGCCAGGCTGTACACGGTCGCGACGAACCTGAACACCGGCGAGTCGGTGGCCTTCGGCGGACCGGGGCATGACCAGGTGGCGGTGTCGCGCGCGATTCTCGCCAGTTGCGCACTGCCGGGACTCTATCCCGCCGTCGAGATCGGCGGACAGCAATACGTGGACGGTGCATTGATCCGCACGATGCACGCTTCGCTGGCGCTGCAGGACGGATGCGATCTGGTGCTGTGCGTCAACCCGCTGGTGCCGTTCGATGCCTCGCGCGGCAACCGGCGCGCACCGGTCAATCTCGCCGCGCTTGGCCTGCCGGCGATACTGGGGCAGACCTTCCGTGCGTTGATCCATTCGCGCATGCAGCTGGGCATGGCCAGCTATGGCAAGCGGTTCCCGTCCGCGGATACGCTGTTGCTCGAGCCGGACCGGAGCGACGAGCGGCTGCTGCTCGCCAATGTATTCCGCTACAGCGGACGGCAGCGGCTGGCCGAGCATGCCTACCAGCGCACCCGGCGCGACCTGCTGGCCCAGGCCGATGCGCTGCAACCGCTGCTCGAGCGGCATGGATTGCGACTGGACCTGCGGATATTGCGCGATCGGCGACGGCACTACACGCGCGCGGCCGCTCTCGCCGGGCTGCGATCGCCGGCGGCGGCCAAGCGGCTGGCGTTGGCGCTCGGACGGCTCGAGAACGTGCTGGCAGCGTCGGGTGCGCCAAAGTAGCCGGCCCGCATGGCCGCGCGGCTCTGGATCGGCGTGCTGTTGGCTGAACTGGCGATCGCGTCCGGCGTTGCCGTGCTGTGCGCGTTCGCGTGGCCATTGACGGCGCTGGTCACCGGTGCGATCGCGCTCGCCGTGGCGCCGCTCGTGTACGCCGGTGTCGTCGCGCTGAGTTTTCTCGCCGCTTATCGCCACCGCGGGGCGGGCGATGAACGTGGCAGCGGACCGTGGTGGCGCGCGCTGTGGACGGAGCTCGGCTGGTTCGCACTGGCTCAAGCGGCCATGGTGGCGGCACCGCGCCGGCCGCCCGATGGTGCGCCAACCCCTGCACGGCAGGGGCCACCGCGGCCGGTGCTGCTGCTGCACGGCTATGGCTGCAATCGCGGCGTGTGGACCTCGTTGTGGGCCCGGCTGCGCGCCGCGGGTTACTACCCGCTGCACGCGATCGACCTCGAACCGTTGGGCGCCAGCATCGATGATCACGTCGCTGCGGCAACGCGGGCATTGGCGCTGCTCCACCAGCGAAGCGGCGAAGCACGCGTCACGATCGTCGCGCACAGCATGGGTGGACTCATCGCGCGGCTGCTGGCCACGACGCAGCGGCCGCTGATCCGGCGCATCGTGACCATCGGCACCCCGCACCACGGCGCGCGCCTCGCCCGCTGGCTGGGTAACCCCGCCGCCCGCCAAATGCGGCCGGCCTCGCCGTGGCTGGAGCGACTGAACGGAGAGCTGGAGGGACGGGCGGGTGTGCCGCTCACCAGCCTTTACAGCCTGCAGGACAACATCGTGGTGCCCGCGCACAGCGCGGCGCTGCGCGGCGCCGACAGCGCGGCGCTGCACGGGCTCGGCCATTTCGGCCTGCTGGGCGCGGGCCGCGCGCATGATGCGATCCTGGCGGCGATCGCAGCGCCCGGGCACGATGCATGACGGCGTCACCCGATGGGGCCGCGCCCGCGAAGCGATTGCGCGAGCTGCAAGCCTGGCAGGCCGCGCGACTCGCGGCGACATACGGCGATTTGCGCGGCGATCCCCGCTACCGGCCAGCGCTGGATTTCTTCCTCGGCGATCTGTATGGCCCGACCGATTCCCGGCAGCGTGACCGGCAGCTGGATCGCGCCTGGCGATTGCTGCAGCGTGCCTTGCCCGGGCACCTGCGCGCGGCGCTCGATCGCGCCATCGAGCTGCAGGCGCTGACGGCGGAGTTCGACCTGGCGATGGCGCGGGCGCTGCCGGCTGGACCGATCGGCGCAAACAGCTATGGTGCGGCGTATCGCGCCGTCGGCCGGCGCAGCGCCCGTGAGCACCAGATCGGCCTGATCGTCGCCGTCGGTCGCGACCTGGATCGCGCGGCGCGCCAACGGTGGACCGCGTTCGCGCTGCGCGCGGCACACGTGCCGGCGCATGCGGCGGGGTTCGGTGCGCTGCAGGATTTTCTCGAGCGCGGATTTGCGGCGTTCCAGGCCATGCGGGGCGCGGCCGGATTGCTGCGGTTGATCGAAGCGCGGGAACTGCAGGTGATGGAGGCGCTGTTGTCAGGCGGCGATCTCGAACCGCTCGCCGCGTCGCAGTGGCGGGCCGGCACGGCGGGCGCGGCGGCGCGGTGACGCCGCCGTGACGGCGTTCAGCGCCCGATCAGCCAGTCGAGCACGTGCCGCAGGCGCGCCGCGTAGGGCGGGCGCAAGCCGATCAGTCCGGCGACATCGAGCCGGGTCTGCCGGAAGATCGCGCGCGCGTGGCTGAAGCGCTGGAACCCATGCACACCGTGATAGGCGCCCATGCCGCTCGTCCCGATGCCGCCGAACGGCAGTTCCTCGGCCAGGAAATGCATTGCCACGTCATTGACCGTGACGCCGCCTGAATGAGTGCGCTCGAGCACGCGGCGCGTTTCCGCGCGGCTCGTGCCGAAGTAGTACAGCGCGAGCGGCCGCGGCCGGGCGTTGATCGCGGCAATCGCCTCATCGATGTGATCGTAGGCCTGGATGGGCAGGAGCGGTCCGAAGATCTCCTCCTGCATGACGCGCATCCCGGCCGTCGCATCGAGGATCAGCGCGGGCGCAAACAGGCGATCGCCCGGCGCGGCACGACCGGCGCCCAGCTCGATGATGCGCGCGCCCTTGCCGCGGGCGTCATCGATGAGCGCGGCCATGCGTTCGGCGTGTGCCGTGTTCACCATGCCGGTGTACTCGGGGTTGTGCGGCATGCCGGGATACGCGCGCATCACCCAGGCGCGCGCCGCTGCGACGAGGGCATCGAGCCGCTCCCGCGGCACGCAGGCGTAATCGGGCGCAATGCACATCTGGCCGGCATTGGCGAGCTTGCCGATCAGGATTCGATCGACGGCGCGGCGCAGGTCGGCCGATCGGCCGATGATCACCGGGCTCTTGCCGCCGAGCTCGAGCGTGACCGGCACGAGGTTCTCCGCGGCCGCAGCCATGACGCGGCGGCCGACGGCGGTCGAACCGGTGAACAGCAGGTGATCGAAGGGCAGTCGCGAGAACGCCGCTGCGACCGCGGCATCACCGGGCACGATCGCCAGTTCCGCCGGATCGAATCGTCGCGCGACCAGTTGTTGCAGC
>JAFEDW010000161.1 GCA_018241455.1 Pseudomonadota bacterium
GCCGACCGGCGTGATGCGCGCATCGACGATGTTCAAGCCCAGCTGGTCGAGCACCGCGGTCGCGCGCGCGAAGCTGTGGCGACGGTGCGGGGCGTAGATCAGCACCGCCGTCGTGCCGCTGCCGCTCTGCGTTTCGACCGCGACGCGCTCGGCTTCGCCGCCGGCATCGGGGCTCGCCAGCACCTGCGTGTGGTGCGCGATCTCGGCCGGCGTGTAGCGCAGGAAGTAGGTCTCCGGCAGCCGATGCCACACGGCGTCGATCGCATCGGAACGGAATCCGGCCGCGGCCAGCAGCGTGCGGGCGCCCGTCTGGTTCTCGCGCACCAGCTCATCCTTGTCGACCGGCGTCTCGAGGCCGCGGCGCAGCGCGCGGCGCGTCTTCTCGTACAGGTCGTGGAACAGCGAGGCCTTCCACGAATTCCACAGCTTCGGATTCGTGCCGCGCACGTCGGCGCAGGTGAGCACATACAGATAGTCGAGGTGCGCCTCGTCGCCGACCTTGCGCGCGAACTCATTGATGACCTGCGGGTCGCCGATGTCGAGCTTCTGCGCCGTGGTCGACAGCAGCAGGTGCGACTTGACCAGCCACGCGACCAGGCGCGCGTCGTAGCGCGACAGGCCCTTCTCGAGACAGAAGGCTTCGGCATCGACCGCGCCCAGATCGTAGTGGTCGCCGCCGCGGCCCTTGGCGATGTCGTGGAACAGCGCGCCGAGATAGACGAGCTCCTGCTTCGGCAGCGTCTGCATGATCGGCGAAACCAGCGGCAGTTCATGGTTGAATTCCGGAATCGCCAGGCGCCGTGCATTGCTGACGACGAACAGCGTGTGCGCGTCGACCGTGTAGGCATGGAACAGGTCGTACTGCATGCGACCGACGATGCGGCCGAAGGCGGGGATATAGCGGCCGAGCACGCCGTAGTTGTTCATGCGCCGCAGCTCGTGCGTGACGCCGCGCGGCGCGCGCAGGATCTCGAGGAACAGCCGGTGGTTGCGCGGGTTCTGGCGGAACTCCTCGTCGATCAGCCACAGGTTGCGGCCGACCGCGCGGATCGTGCCGGCGCGCACGCCGCGCAATTCGGGATGTTGCTGCAGCAGCACGAACAGCTCGAGCAGCGCCGAGGGCGAGCGCGCGAACAGGTCTTCGTTGACAGCCTCGAGCGAGCCGTCGCGCACCTGGAACTGCGGCGTCAGCGGTTTCGGTGGCGTGTCATCGGTCAGGATCGCCTCGCGGAACAGTTGCAGCAGCAGCTCGTTCAGCAGTTGCACGTCCATCGCGGTGCGGTAATAGCGCTGCATGAGCTGCTCGACCGCGAGCGTGTAGGTGCCGTCCTCGTAGCCGAAGGCCTGCGCCAGCTTGATCTGATGATCGAACAGCAGCCGGTCCTCGTGGCGGCCGGTCAGCACGTGCAGGCCAAAGCGCACCTTCCACAGGAATGACTGTGCCTGCTTCAGGCGCCGCAGCTCGGAAGCGGTCAGGAACCCGTGCGTCGCCAATTCATCGAGCGACTCGGCGCCGAAGTGGCGCTTCGCCACCCAGGCGATGGTCTGGATATCGCGCAGTCCGCCCGGACCGGTCTTCACGTTGGGTTCGAGGTTGTAGGCCGTGTCGTTCGCCTTCAGGTGCCGCTCCTGCTGTTCGCGCACCTTGGCGGCGAAGTAGTCGCGCACCGGCCAGACCTTGTCGGGCGCGAGCGCCGCGCGCATCGCCGGCAGCAGCGCGGTCGAACCGGCCAGCGCGCGCGCTTCGAGGAGCGTCGTCATGACGCCGACATCCGCGAGGCTTTCTTCGGCGCACTCTGCCACGGTGCGCACGCTGTGGCCCACTTCCAGGCCGATGTCCCACAGGAACGCCACCAGCTTCTCGATCGGTTCGCGATCCGGTCCCGCGAGCGGTTCGGGCGTCAGCACCAGCAGGTCGACATCCGACTGCGGGTGCAACTCGCCGCGCCCGTAGCCGCCCACCGCGGCGAGCGCGAGTTTCTCCGCCAGCGCGGCGCCCAGTCGCACCGGCCACAGGCTGGCCAGCAATCGATCGATGAACGCGGCGCGCGCGCGCACCAGCGCTTCGACCGGCTCCTCGTCGCGAAAACGCTGTTGCAGCTCCTGCTGGCCCTGCAGCAGCAGCTCGCGGCACACTTCGGAAGAGCAGTGCCCCGCGGCGAGCAGCGCGGGCATGCGCTCGAGCAGCGGCCAGTCGATGCGCGCAGGCGCCGGGGGAACGGAATCGTCGATCGCAGCGGAGTCGGCAATCATGCGGCGCTGCGTTCGGCGGCGCCGAGCGTCAGCACTTCGCGGCCGGTCGGCGTCACCAGCACCATGTGTTCCCACTGCGCCGACAGCGAATGATCTTTCGTCACCACGGTCCAGCCGTCGGGCATGACGCGGGTGTGGCGCTTGCCGGCGTTGATCATCGGCTCGATCGTGAACACCATGCCGGGCACGAGCTCCATGCCGGTGCCCGCCTCGCCGTAATGCAACACCTGCGGATCTTCGTGGTACACGCGTCCGATGCCGTGGCCGCAATATTCGCGCACCACCGAGTAGCCGGCGCCTTCCGTGTGCTGCTGGATCGCATGCCCGATGTCGCCGAGGTGCGCGCCCGGGCGCACCAGGTCGATGGCCTTCCACATCGCCGCGCGGCAGGTCTCGGTCAAGCGCTGCGCCTGGATCGGAGGCTTGCCGACGTAATACATGCGGCTGGTGTCGCCGTGGTAGCCGTCCTTGATGATGGCCACGTCGATGTTGAGGATATCGCCGTGTTTCAGCACCCGGTCGTTCGGGATGCCGTGGCAGACCACGTGGTTGGGTGAGGTGCAGACCGTCTTCGGGAAACCCCGGTAGCCCACGTTGGCCGGAACGGTCTTCTGGGACCCGACGATGAACTCGTTGCACAGGCGGTCGAGCGCATCGGTGGTGACCCCGGGGACCACGTGCGGGGCGATGAAATCGAGCACATCGGCCGCCAGGCGCCCGGAAATGCGCAATTTCGCCTGTTCCTCGGCCGTCTTGATCGATACCCGGGTGGAGCGGAGCATGGGGGTGGTCTTGGGCGTCCTAAAGCGTTGTTCCTGCGGGAAGATCATGGTATAAAGCGCGGCCTTTTTTGGCAACGCAATCCACACGCGTATCAGTAACTTGCGGCTGGGTGTCCCCACTTCAATAGGAGTGGGAATCGCCGTCAAGGATACGCGGAGGCCCCAACCCAACAACGAGGTATGTATGTCCAGCGTGTCGATGCGACAGATGCTGGAAGCGGGCGTCCATTTTGGACACCAGACCCGCTTCTGGAACCCGAAGATGGCCCCCTACATCTTTGGCGAGCGAAACCGAATCCACATCATCAATCTCGAGCAGACCCAGCCGCTGTTCGTCGAAGCCATGGCGTTCATCAAGCGCGTCGTCGGCGACGGTGGCCGCGTGCTGTTCGTCGGCACCAAGCGCTCGGCGCGCGACTCGATCGCGACCGACGCGGTGCGTTGCGGCATGCCCTACGTGAACCAGCGCTGGCTGGGCGGCATGCTCACGAACTTCAAGACGCTGCGCCAGTCGATCAAGCGGCTGGCCGACCTCGAGGAGCTGACCGCTTCCGGCGCCATTGAAAAGCGCGGCAAGAAGGAAGCCACGATGCTGCGCCGCGAGATGGTCAAGCTCGAGAAGAGCCTCGGCGGCATCAAGGCGATGGAAGCGCTGCCCGATGCGCTGTTCGTCGTCGATGTCGGCCACGAGCACATCGCGATCCACGAGGCGCGCAAGCTCGGCATCCCGGTCGTCGCGGTCGTCGACACGAACTGCACGCCCGACGGCATCGATCACATCATCCCCGGCAACGACGATGCGATGCGCGCGATCCAGCTGTACACCAGCGCGGTTGCTGAAGCCGTGCTGGAAGGCAAGAGCTCGGTGCCGCAGATGGCGGTCACCGAAGACGAATTCGTCGAGCTCGACGAGCAGGGCAACCCGCGCCGCAAGAGCGGCCGCCCGTCCCGTCCCGTTCGCCAGGCGCCCGTGCGCCACCGCAAGCCGGCACCGACGCGCCGCGGACCGACGCCCTCGGTTGCTCCCGCCGCGGCCGAGGCCGAAGCGACGGCTGCGCCGGCCGCAGCCGATGCGGCCGATGCCGACCTGGACATCGACGACACGATGGATACGCCCAGCGCGCCCAGCGCGACCGCATCGGCGCGTCGCCGCCCGGCGCCCGGCGCTGCCGGCACCCGCCGCGGACCGCGCTGATGAGCGTTACCGCTGACACGGTCCGGCAGCTGCGCGAGCGCACTGGCGCCGGCATGATGGAGTGCAAGAAGGCGCTGGTCGAAACCGCCGGCGATCTCGATGCCGCGGCCGAGCTGATGCGCAAGCAGGGCCTGGCGAAGGCCGACAAGAAGGAAGCCCGCGTCGCCGCCCAGGGCGTCATCGCGATCGAGCATGGCGCGGATGGCCACAGCGCCGCCATGGTCGAAGTGAACTGCGAGACCGACTTCGTTGCGCGCGAACACGATTTCCGCGGATTTGCGCATGACGTCGCGCGCAGCGCGGTGGCGGCGAAACCCGCTGACCTCGATGCGCTCAATGCGACCAAGCTCAAGGATGGCGAGAGCGTCGATGAACGCCGCCGCGCGCTGGTCGCGAAGATCGGCGAGAAGATCTCGGTGCGCCGCTTCACGCTGCTGGCCGGCGCCGGCGCGCTGGGCACCTACCTGCACGGCACGCGCATCGGCGTGCTGGTGCGCATCGAAGGCGGCAGTGCCGAACTGGCGCGCGACCTCGCGATGCATATCGCGGCCAGCAACCCGCGCTACATCGCGACCGCCGATGTGCCGGCGGCCGAAGTGGCGAAGGAACGCGAGATCCTGACCGAGCAGGCGCAGAAGGAGGGCAAGAGCCCTGAAATCGCGGCGAAGATGGTCGAGGGACGGCTGCGCAAATCGCTGGCCGAGATCAC
>JAFEDW010000162.1 GCA_018241455.1 Pseudomonadota bacterium
CGAGGAAGAAGTACGAGCCCGCATCGCGCGCGATCAGGTTGGTGTGCTTGCCGATCCAGCCGAGGCCCGCGTTGCGCGCCAGCGCCTTTTCGAGCACCGGCGCGCTGTCGACGAAGACGCGATGCCCGTGCGGGCGGGCGATGTCGCCCAGGTAGTCGGCGAGCTGCTGCAGCGCCTTGCGCATCAGCTTGTGGTAGTCGCGGCCCAGCGCGTAGCGCGACACATAGGCGAGCGAATCATCCGCCAGCACTTCGCCGGCCGCGCGCGCACCCGCGGGCCAGTAATCCATGCGCGCGCTGATCACGCGCAGCGTGCCGGGCAGCAGGGCGGCCGGGCGGCTGCGGCGCTCGCCGTGTCGAGCCATGTAATCCATCGTGCCGTGGCGGCCGGCGGCCAGCCAGTTGCGCAGGTGCGCCTCGTCGCCGGCAAGATCGATGTCCGTGATGCCAATGCGCGCGAAACCCAGTTCGGCGGCGCGTGCGGCGAGGCGGGCGCGCAGCGCCTGTGCATCGCGGGAAGTACTGGCGTGGGTCATCGCTGGATCGCAAGTATAATGATTCGATGAGCCCGTCCCAGGCACTGTATTCGGTGGCGCAGGTGCGCGGCATCGATGCTTATGCCATCAAGGTGCTCGGCGTGCCGGGCTACACGCTGATGCAGCGCGCGGCGGAAGCCTCGCTCCGTGCGCTGCGCAGCCGTTGGCCGACCGCCCTGCGCATCGCGATCGTCTGCGGCGGCGGCAACAATGGCGGTGACGGCTACGTGCTCGGGCGCTACGCGCGCGCCGCGGGGCTTGACGTCAACCTGTACGCGGCGGTCGATCCCGCACGGCTGCAGGGCGATGCGAAGCGCGCCGCGGATGATTTCCGCGCCAGCGGCGGTGCGCCGCAGCCGTTGTCTGCCACGGCGCTCGCCAACGCCGAAGTGCTGGTCGACGCGCTGCTCGGCACCGGCGCGCGCGCGCCGCTTGCGCCCGACATGCTCGCGGCGATCGCGGCGATGAACCGCGCCGGCGTGCCGATCCTCGCGCTCGACCTGCCCTCCGGCCTCGACGCCGACCGCGGCGTGCCGCTCGGCGATGCGGTGCGCGCAGACACGACGATCAGCTTCGTGGCGCCGAAGTGCGGGCTGTACATCGGCGCCGGGCCCGAATACGCCGGCCGCGTGCTGTGCGACACGCTTGAGATCACGCCGCCGGACGAGGTCGCCGGCCAGCCCGTGCTGGAGCGCATCGATGAAAGCGAGCTGGCGCGCGCGCTGCCGCGCCGTGGCCGCACCGCGCACAAGGGCGATTTCGGGCGCGTGCTGGTCGTCGCCGGCGGGCCCGGCATGGCCGGGGCCGCTCGGCTCGCCGGCGAAGCCTGCCTGCGCTGCGGTGCGGGCCTGGTCACGATCGCCACCGCGCCGGAGAACGTCGCTGCGATTGTCGGCGGCCGGCCTGAGCTCATCTGTTTCGGCGCGAGCGCGCCGTCCGATATCGAGGCGGCGCTGGCGTCGGCCACCGTCGTCGCCGTGGGACCTGGATTGGGCACCAGCGCGTGGTCGCGCGCGCTGCTCGATGTGGCGCTGGCCTCCGGCAAGCCGCTGGTGATCGACGCCGACGGGCTGAACCTGCTGGCCGCCTCGGGCGTTCGTCCGCCCGCCAATGCAGTGCTGACGCCGCACCCGGGCGAAGCGGCGCGGCTGCTCGGCTCGACGACCTCAGCCGTGCAGGCCGATCGACCGGCGGCGCTGCGAGCGCTCGTTGACAGGACCGGCGCCGTCGTCGTGCTGAAAGGCGCCGGCACGCTCATCGGTGCGCCGGGCCGCGTCGCCGCCTTGTGTACGCGCGGCAATCCCGGCATGGCCGCGCCGGGCATGGGCGATGTACTGACCGGGGCCATTGCCGCGCTGCTCGCGCAGTGTGGCGATGCGGTGCAGGCGGCGCGCGCCGGCGTCATCGCGCATGCGCTCTCGGGCGACGACCTGGCGCGCCTGGGCGGCGGCCGCGGCATGCTGGCACTCGAAGTGGCCGAAGGGCTGACGCGCTGGGTCAACCCTTGATCGAGCGCAGGCTCGCGGACGCGTACGCGACCGAACGGCTTGGCGCGGCGCTGGCGCGCAGCGTGCCCTGGTCCGCGCCGCAGTCGTTGACCGTGCATCTGCACGGCGAACTCGGCGCCGGCAAGACCACGCTGGTGCGTGGATTGCTGCGCGAGCTGGGCGTCACCGGCACCGTGCGCAGCCCGAGTTTCACGCTGCTCGAATCCTACGAGAGCAACGGCCGCACGGTGCTGCACGTCGACCTGTATCGGCTGGCAGGCAGCGCCGACGTGGCGAGCCTCGGGCTGCGCGACGAGGCAAGGCCCGGCGTGCTGTTGCTGGTCGAATGGCCGGAACGTGCGCTGGAGTCGCTGCCGGCCGCGGACTTGCGCGTGCGGCTGTCGATCGTTGGCGAGCAGCGGCGCGCGCAGCTCGAGCCGGCCAGCGCTGTCGGGACGGCGTGGCTGGCATCCGTTGGAGCGGAAACCCCATCCCAGAAATGAATCGAGTTACCGACGCTAGACTGATGATTACCATTGAATAATCACCGGCGCGGGCATAGAGTGCGGGCGAACCGAACAGTGCCGGGCTTACCCATGACGCAACGCGCCGCGCGCGCTCCAGTCCTGCTCGTGCTCGCGGCATTGGCCGCGCTGGCGGCCCCTGCGCCAGCCGGGGCCACCGCCGTGCTGCGGACTGCGACGCTGGATCCGGAGGGCGGCGCACTGGTGCTCGGCCTGTCCGCGCGGCGGCAGCCGCGGCTGATGGTGCTCGATTCACCGCGCCGACTGGTCATCGATCTGCCGGATACCCGCCGCGATGCGGGCCTGACGTTGCCGACCGCCGGTGCGGTGAATGCGTTTCGCGCCAGCGCGCGTCCCCACGGCACCTATCGACTGGTGCTCGAACTCGCCGGACTTCCGGCCGCCGTGCCGAGCGTGCGCGCGACCGCGGTCGCGAGCGGGTACCTGCTGCGGATTCCGTTGGGTATGGCGCTGACCGCCGCATCGGGCGCAGCGCCGGGCGCGATGCCAGGTGATGATCCTGTCGCGACGGCGGCGACGCCCGCCACGGTACGCGCGGTCCAGCCCGCGCACAGCCCGGGCCGCGACGGGCGCGATATCGTCGTCGCCGTCGATGCGGGCCACGGCGGCGAGGATCCCGGCGCTTCCGGTCCCGCCGGCACGCACGAAAAGGATGTCACGCTGGCGATCGCGCGCGCGCTTGCCGCGCGCCTCAATGCGCGGCCCGGCATCCGCGCGGTGCTGACGCGCGATGCCGACCGGCTGATCGACCTGCGCGAGCGCTTCGAGCGCGCGCGCAATGCGCACGCCGACCTGTTCGTGTCGATCCACGCCGACTCGGTGCGCGATCGCAGCATCGCCGGCGCGTCGGTGTACACGTTGTCGTACCACGGCGCCTCGAGCGAGGCGGCGCGGCGCCTCGCCGACCGCGAGAACGCCACCGTGCTGAAGGGCGGCGTGTCGCTGGCGGATGTGAATCCCGCGCTGGCCTCGGTGCTGCTCGATGCCGCGCAATCGCAGATCATGGGCGCGAGCGTCGAAGCCGCCGACCAGGTGTTGGGCGCGCTCGACGAGGTCGGCGCGGTGCGCAAGAAGATCGTGCAGCACGCCGGCTTCATGGTGCTGAAATCTCCGGATGTGCCCTCGATGCTGGTCGAGACCGCCTATATCTCGAACCCGGCCGAGGAGCGCAAATTGCGCAGCGCCAGCTACCAGGAGCAGCTCGCGCGCGCGATCGAATCCGGCGTGGTCGGCTACTTCCAGCGCCACCCACCCGACGGCACGAGCTTCGCCAACCGCCGGCACGAGGGCAATACTGTCGAGGTTGCCTCCGGCGTTTAGGGCCTGTTGACACTCGGAACGCCGCATCGACGTATCGAGCGTCAACAGGCCCTATACTGCGCGCCCTGTTGCCCGCGCGCCTGCACACATGCCGATCCGCCTGTTACCCGCGACCCTGATCGACCAGATTGCCGCCGGCGAGGTGATCGAGCGGCCGGCCTCCGTCATCAAGGAGCTGGTCGAGAACGCGCTCGATGCCGGCGCGCGGCGCATCGAGATCGACGTCGAGCAGGGCGGCCTCGGGCTGATGCGCGTGCGCGATGATGGCATCGGCATCGATGCCGGCGAACTGCCGCTCGCCGTGCAACGCCATGCGACCAGCAAGATCGCGACGCTCGAAGATCTGGAGGCCGTCGCGAGCTTGGGGTTTCGCGGCGAGGCACTGCCCTCGATCGGCTCGGTCGCGCGACTGCGCGTCGTGAGCCGCACGGCGGCGGCGGGCGCGGCCACCGAACTGCGCGTCGACGGCGGCGTGGCAACCGGGCCGCAGCCAGCCGCACATCCTGTCGGCACTACAGTAGAGGTGCGCGAGCTGTTCTACAACGTGCCGGCGCGACGCAAGTTCGTGCGCACCGAGCCGACTGAGTTCGGTCACGTCGCGCGCACGATCGAGCGGCTGGCGCTGGCCGCCCCGGCGGTGGCGTTTCGCGTCCGGCACAACGGGCGGCAGACGCTCGACCTGCCCGCCACGCACGATGCCGCGGGCTCCGGCGAGCGCGTCGCGCGCGTGCTCGGCGAGGAGTTCCTCGCGCGTTCACTCCCCGTGGCGCAGCAGGGCGTGCTGCAGCTGCGCGGCTGGCTGGGCCTGCCGACAGCGGCACGCGCCAACGCCGACGGGCAGTTCTGGTACGTCAATGGCCGGCCGGTGCGTGATCGCCTGCTCGGCAACGCCGCGCGGCTGGGGTTCCGCGACGTGCTGTACCACGGCCGCCATCCGGCCTACGTGCTCGAGCTGCGCCTCGATCCGCGGCTCGTCGACGTCAATGCGCATCCGGCCAAGCTCGAGGTGCGCTTCCG
>JAFEDW010000163.1 GCA_018241455.1 Pseudomonadota bacterium
CCGCGGCGGCGCGCTCGCCGAGCTGCACGATGCGGCCGTCGACGCTGACACGCCCGTCGCGGATCCATTGCTCGATCTCGCGACGCGAGCCGTGCCCGGAATTCGCCAGCAGTTTCTGGATCCGCTCCAAGCGATGGCTCGCGGGTATGGCGCGCGCGGCGGGCTTCAGCGCGACGGCAGCGAGATCTTGCGGAACAACTCGCCCTGATTGTCGCCGTCGCGCGCCTCGATGGCGCGGTCGATCAGCTGGTGCGTGAGATGCGGGCCGAACAGCTGCATGAAGTCGTAGGCGAAATTGCGCAGCAGCGTGCCGCGGCGGAAGCCAACCCACGTGGTGTGGATCGGGAACAGGTGCGATGCGTCGAGCACGACGAGATCGGCATCGTGCGCCGGCTCGATCGCCACGCTCGCGACGATGCCGACGCCCAGCCCGAGGCGCACGTAGGTCTTGATCACGTCCGAATCGCGCGCCGTCAGCGCGACCTTCGGCACGAGGCCCTCGCGCGAGAACACGGTCTGGAGCGACGAAGCGCCGGAGAAGCTGAAAACATAGGTCACGAGCGGATACTTGGCGAGTTCGGCGAGCGTCAGCTTCTTCGTCGCCGCGAGCGCATGGTGCTTCGGCACGATCACCTGGCGGTGCCAGCGGTACACCGGCAGCAGCACCAGCCCGGGGAACAAGCCGTCGGAGCCGGTCGCGATCGCGAGCTGCACGCGATCGGTCGCCACCATCTCCGCGATCTGCTCGGAGGTGCCCTGGTGCAGGTGCAGTTCGACTTCCGGATATCGTTCGCGGAACGCCTGCACGACCGGCGGCAGCACGTAGCGCGCCTGCGTGTGCGTCGTCGCGATCGACAGCGTGCCGCGGTTGTCCTGGTTCAGGTCGGCCGCGACCGCCTGCAGGCTGTCGATCTCGGCCAGCGCGCGCGTCGCGTATTCGAGCACGCGCGCACCCTGCGGCGTGATGCGCGAGAACGCGCGGCCTTCGCGCACGAACAGGTCGAAGCCGAGTTCGCGCTCGAGCGCCTTCAGCGCGCGGCTGATCGCGGGCTGCGACGTACCGAGCGCGGAGGCCGCCTGCGTCACGGACAGGCCGTGCCGGGCGATCGCCACCGCATACTGGAGCTGATGAAAATTCATGTCCCAAGATACGCTGCTGCCGCGCCAATTTGATTATAACAATGCGTTATCAGCCGATGGCCTTTTCTTTATCGCTTGACCAGCGCATGGGTATTACAGTGCCCGCATCATGATTTACGACAACATCCTCGGCACCATTGGCCGCACTCCGGTCGTGCGCATCCAGCGGCTGGCACCCGCTGGCGTCACGATGTACGTGAAGTGCGAATTCTTCAATCCGCTGTCCTCGGTCAAGGACCGCCTGGCGATCGGCATCATCGAGGACGCCGAACGGCGTGGCGAGCTGAAACCCGGGCAGACCGTCGTCGAAGCGACTTCCGGCAACACCGGCATCGCACTGGCGATGGTGTGCGCCGCAAAGGGTTATCCCTTCGTCGGCGTCATGGCCGAATCGTTTTCGATCGAGCGCCGCAAGATCATGCGCATGCTCGGTGCGAAAGTGATCCTGACGCCGGCCGCCGAACGCGGCACCGGCATGGTGCGCAAGGCCGCGGAGCTGGCCGAAAAGAACGGCTGGTTCCTCGCGCGCCAATTCGAGAATCCGGCCAACCCGGCCTACCACCGCAGCACGACCGGTCCTGAAATCGTCCAGGACTTCGTCGGCAAGCGGCTCGA
Source organism: Pseudomonadota bacterium (assembly GCA_018241455.1). GTDB lineage: Bacteria > Pseudomonadota > Gammaproteobacteria > Steroidobacterales > Steroidobacteraceae > FEN-1191. Next base: position 1,756 of record JAFEDW010000163.1, read on the forward strand.
TTTCTTCGTCACCGGTTGGGGCACCGGCGGCACGCTGACGGGCGCAGGCGAAGTGATCCGGCTCGCGCGCCCGGACGTGCGCATCATCGCCGCCGAACCCGAGGGCGCCGCGCTGCTGTCGGGGAAGCCGTTCGCTCCGCACAAGATCCAGGGCTGGACGCCGGATTTCGTGCCCGGCGTGCTGAACCGCAACGTCGCCGATCGCATCGTCACGGTGACCGACGCCGATGCGATTGCCAACGCGCGCGCGCTCGCCGCGAAGGAAGGCATTTTCGTCGGCATTTCGAGCGGCGCCACGTTTGCCGCGGCGCTGAAGGTGGCCAACGAAGCCGGCAAGGGCGCGAGCGTGCTCGCGATGCTGCCGGACACCGCCGAGCGTTACATGTCGACCGCGCTGTTCGAGGGAATCCCGGATGGGTCCGATCCGGAAAGCTGAGGCGCGCGTGGTCGATGAAGCGCCCAACAGCGTGGCGCTGCCCGATCCGTTCCCGCTGTATCGCGGCGGCGTGCTGCGCGGCGGCCGCATTGCCTACGAAAGCTGGGGCAAGCTGAACGCGGCGCGCAACAACGCGATCCTGCTGTTCACCGGGCTGTCGCCATCCGCGCATGCGGCGGCGACGCCTGAAAATCCCTCGCCCGGCTGGTGGCAGCGCATGATCGGCCCGGCGCTGGCGATCGATACCAGCCGCTATTTCGTGCTGTGCGTGAATTCGATCGGCAGCTGCTTTGGTTCCAGCGGACCAGCCAGCATCAATCCGGCCACCGGGCAGCGCTACCGGCTCGATTTCCCCGAGGTGGCGGTCGAAGACATCGCCCGCTGTGGCTACGAGACCGCGCGCGCGCTCGGCATCGAGAAGCTCGATGTCGTCATGGGCGCATCGCTCGGCGGTTCGGTGGTCGCGGCCTTCGCGGCGCTGTTCCCGCACGGTGCACGCCGGCTGATCAGCATTTCGGGCTCGGGCGCGGCTTCGCCGTTCGCGATCGCGCTGCGCTCGGTGCAGCGCGAGGCGATCCTGCGCGACCCGGACTGGCAGGGCGGCAACTACGCGCCGGAACATCCGCCACGCAACGGCATGCGGCTGGCGCGCAAGCTCGGCACGATCACCTATCGCTCGGCGACCGAGTGGCGCCAGCGCTTCGGGCGTGAACCGCTCGCCGGCAATGCGCTGCGGGCCAGTCCGTTCGCGCCGCGCTTCGCGGTCGAGGGCTACCTCGAGGCTCAAGCCGAACGCTTCGTGCGCGTCTACGATCCGAACTGCTACCTGTACCTGTCGCGCGCGATGGATCGCTTCGACCTGGCAGAGCACGGCGGCTCGTATCGCGCCGCATTGGCCGGCAGCCAGGCCGAACGCGTGCTGGTGATTGGCGTGGAGAGCGACCTGCTGTATCCGATCCACGAGCAGGCGGCGCTGGCCGAGGCCTTCGAGGAGGCTGGCGTGGCGACGCAATTCACGCGCATGCCCTCGCTCGAGGGCCACGACGCTTTCCTGGTCGACATCCCGCGCTTCGACGCCGCGATCCGCGCCTTCCTGGCCTGATCGACGCGCGGCGCGCCGCGCCGCGCTGCTGCACCGCGTCAGCGGCGGCCCGGGCGGGTCGCCGCGCTGCAAACCATTGGTTCGGTAGTGAAATCGTTCACATATTCAACCATTCATCTGCTGGTAACGCCGCTGTCTCTTGCAGCGCATACAATATCGGCTATTATATTGTTTGCAGAGCAAACGATTTTGCTTGCCTACTGATATTGAACCTCAAGGAGAACTGGCATGAACGAACTGAACTTCAAACCCGCGACCGGTGGCGGTAGCGCCGGTGACAAGACAGTGTCGGTGCCGGCGCTCGACACGGGCGCGATCATCGCTGGCGCGGTGCGCGGCAGCGCCCAGATCCGGCATCAGCGCCGGCGGTTGAACGTGCTGCGATTCACGCCCGATTCGGCGTTCCGCCCGTTCCGCGTGTATTGATCGCCCGGGTCTGCTGAACGCCCGATTCCGAAGCTGACGGCCAACGCCCGCGGCCGGCCCCTGCAACCAGGGGTCGCCGCGGGCGTTTGCTTTCAGCGCCAGCAGCCCGAGGAATCGAGCGGCAGGCGGGCGCCCTGCTCGTTGATGGACAGCGTCAGGCAGGCGGCCGTGTCCTTGGTCTGCGCGCCGGTGGCGACAGCCTGGATCGTATAGCTGTTGGCCGTCGCCGCCTGGAAGCTGATGGTGTAGTAACCGTTGGGTGTCAGGCCGGCGGCGGTCAGGTTGGTCACGCCGAGCCCGCCCGCGTTCGCCGGGGCGATGACCGTGGCCATGGTGGTGGCGTATTGGTTGTTCTGCAGGAAATAGCGTTCCTGCGCCGCCTGGATCGCCAGCAGCGCGATGCGCCCCTCGGTGCGGTTGGTGCGCAACATATAGCTGCGGTAGCTGGCGGTGGCGAGCGTGGCCAGGATCGCGACCACCGCGACCACTACCATCAGTTCGATCAGCGAGAAACCGCGCGCGGGGCCGCGTGGCGGGCGCGGGTGCGTGTGCATGCTCATCGTGTTGACCCCGTCCATTAGTTGGCCATGCCTTCACGCCAGTACGTCTTGCGACGCTGGTTGAAGTTCGTGCAGGCGCTCAGCACCTCGACACCCGACAGGCAGGTGACCGGGCCGTTGCCGCCGCCATTACCGTTGCCGTTGCCGTTGCCGTTGCCCGAGCTGTTGCCCGGGAACAGGAAGGCCGTCTCCGGTGCGATGCCGCCCTGCCGCAGGTCCTGGCTGCGCTCGCCGCTGGTCAGCGTGCCGTCGTTGTTGCGATCGATGACCGGCGAGCCGCTGAATACATTGACCGTGTAGACGCGGTTGGTGCCGGTGCCAATGCCGGTGCACGGATCGGTCGACGGCAGCGTGTTCGGCGAATAGGTCGTGAAGATCACCTGGTCGTTGAAGGTTCGCGACGGCGTCAGTGACTTCTCGCCGGCGGTCCAGTCGTTGTGCGTGTTCAAATCGAGCTGCCAGCCGACGATGTCCGGCGCCAGCGTCGGATTGGGGGTGGCCGTGATGTCGGTGAGCTTGACGCTCACGGCAGCCGAGCTGAGCGCATCGCGCACGATCGCCAGGCCGTTGAACGCGGCCTGCGACATCGGCGTGAAGCCGTTGTAGTCGCGGATGTC
>JAFEDW010000164.1 GCA_018241455.1 Pseudomonadota bacterium
TGGTGGCCGTCGGGCGCGTGCCCAATGGCCGGCAGATCAACGCCGAGGCCGCGGGTGTCGCGGTCGGCGAACGCGGCTTCATCGCCGTCGACAAGCAGCAGCGCACGAACGTGCCGCACATCTTTGCGATCGGCGACGTCGTCGGCCAGCCGATGCTGGCGCACAAGGCCTCGCACGAAGCCAAGGTAGCAGCCGAGGTCGCCGCGGGCCAGAAGAGTTTTTTCGATGCGCGCGTGATCCCGTCGGTCGCCTACACCGACCCCGAAGTGGCCTGGGCCGGCTTGACCGAGGCGGGTGCCAAGGCGCAGGGGCTGGCGATCGAAAAGGCGGTATTTCCGTGGGCCGCGAGCGGCCGCTCGCTGTCGCTGGGGCGCGATGAAGGGTTCACGAAGTTGCTGTTCGATCCGGCGACCGGCCGCGTCGTGGGCGGTGGCATCGTCGGACCGAATGCCGGCGAGTTGATCGCCGAGGTCGCGCTCGCGATCGAGATGGGCGCCGACGCGCACGACATCGGTCTCACGGTGCATGCGCACCCGACGTTGTCGGAAACCGTGGCGATGGCCGCCGAGGCCTATGCGGGCACGCTGACCGACCTGTACCTGCCCAAGAAGCGCGCGGCGCACTGACGCCGCGCGGAGCCTGGGAGGATCGTGGCCAAGCCGCTGAAGTCCGCCATCATCAACCTGCTATCGCCGTGGGGTGTCTTTCCGACCGATGCCACGGACAAGCGCCGCATCCTGGAACTGCTGGCGAAGCTCCGTCCGCTGATGACCGCCGCACCACTGGTGCGGCTCGGGCCCATGGGCGACGGCGGCTACCTGGTGCCCGACGACCTGGCCGGCATCGAAGCCTGCTTCTCGCCGGGCGTGGGGCTGATCTCCGGCTTCGAGAAGGACTGCGCCGACCGGGACTTGAGTGTGTACCTGGCCGATGCGTCGGTCGAACATCCGGGCGCGCTGCACGAACGCTTCCACTTCGTGCGCAAGTTCCTCGGCGTCACGACCGACGATCAGTTCATGACGCTGGATGACTGGGTCGCCGGCTGCGGCGTCCGTGCCGACTCCGACCTGATGTTGCAGATCGACATCGAGGGCTACGAATACGAAGTACTGCTCGGCGCCTCCGATCGGCTGATGCGGCGCTTCCGCGTGATCGTGGCCGAGTTCCACCTGCTTGACCAGTTCTGGAACGAGGCCTTCTTCGGCCTGGCCGCACGCGCGTTCGAGAAGATCCTGCAGACGCACGCCTGCGTGCACATCCATCCGAACAACAGTTCGCCGTTGCTGAAGAAGGGCGGACTGGCGATTCCGCCGCTGGCGGAATTCACGTTCCTGCGGCGCGATCGCCTGCCCGCCTCGCCGCGCTACGCGACGCAGTTTCCGCATCCGCTCGATGCCGACAATACCGACCGGCCGCATCTGGCGCTGCCGCGCTGCTGGTGGGCGCAGCCCTAGAGCCGGCGCAACGCGTCGAGGTAGCGCTGCTCGTCGGGCATGCGGCCGGCGCGCTGCGCATCCCACAGCGTCTGGCCGAGCACTTCGATCATGCGGTGTTCGGCCGCGTGCGCGTCATGCATCGCGGCACCGAGTCGTTGGTGGATCGCCGCGATGCCGGCGGGTCGATCCGTAGCGACCTGTTCGCGCAGCGCCAGGTGCAGCGACAGGTGCAGGAACGCATGGCCGCCGTCGTGCCCGCCTGCGAGGCCGGCAGCGATATCCGCGACGGCGTGCTCCAGCTGCGGCTGGTATTCCGGATGCGCGGCGATCAGGTCGGCCATCTGCAGTTGCAGCGGCTCGAGCGGCAAGCCTTGCCGGCGCCTTCGCCACGCCTCGCGCCAGGCGGCGCGCAGCGCGTCGCGGTCCTGCCCGGCGTAGAAATTCACGGCGGGGTCTTGCCCGGCCAGGCGCACCAACGGCGCACGATGCAGTGCGCGCAATCGGGCCGCCGCGCCTTGCAGACATAGCGGCCGTGCAGCAGCAGCCAATGGTGGGCGTGCAGGCGGAATGGCGCCGGCGTCACGGCCAGCAGCGCGTCCTCGACGGCGCGCGGCGTGCGCCCCGGGGCGAGCCCGGTGCGGTTGGCGACGCGAAAGATGTGCGTGTCGACCGCAATCGTTGCTTGGCCGAATGCGGCGTTGAGCACGACGTTGGCGGTCTTGCGGCCGACACCGGGCAACGCTTCGAGCGCGGCGCGGTCGGCTGGCACCTGGCCGGCATGGCGGTCAACCAGCAGCCGCGTCGCGGCGATGATGTGTTTCGCCTTGGCGTTGTATAGCCCGATGGTGCGGACGTAGCGCTTGAGGCCGGCCAGCCCGAGCCGCAGCATCGATGCCGGATCGGGTGCCACCCTGAACAGCGCCGCCGTGGCCGCGTTGACGCTCTTGTCGGTCGCCTGCGCCGACAGGATCACGGCCACCAGCAACTGGTACGGCGAGTGATAGACCAGCTCGCTGCGCGGTTCGGGATTGGCGGCCTGTAGCGCCGCGTAGAAATGACGACAGGCGGCGGGCGTCAAGTCGGGTCCGCCGCTGACGTGGCGCGGTGCTTCAGCTGCTGCAATGCCTGCTCGCGTGTCGCGGCGGCGGCGGCGCGGCGGGCCTCGTGGGCGTGATGGCGCCGGCGATTGTCCGCGGGCTGCGGCTGCGGCATTGCATCGGGCCAGGCCCGCATGTGGATGCAATCGACCGGACAGGCAACGAGGCACAGTTCGCAGCCGGTGCACCAGGCCGGGATCACGGTGTGCAGCTGGCGCTGCGCGCCGAGGATCGCATCGACCGGGCAGGGCGGCAGGCAACGCGCGCAACCGATGCAGGCCTGCGGATCGATCCAGGCGATGCGCGCCGGGGCCTCGACGCCATGCACCGGGTTGAGCGGCAACGGTTCGCGCCCGAGCAATCGCGCCAGCGATTCGATCAGCGCGGCGCCGCCCGGCGGGCACTGGTTCAACGCAGCCGCGCCGCTGGCGAGCGCTTCCGCATACGGCCGGCAGCCCGCGTAGCCGCAGCGCGTGCACTGGGTCTGCGGCAGCAGCGCATCGATCTCGGCCGCATCAACTCGGCGCATGGCCGCCCATCCGCAATGGCACAATGAGCATCCGATATTAAAGGAAATCGACCCGCGAAGATGTTTACCCGACTCACCCCGACCGTATTCGTGCTGTTGATCGTCAACGTGGCGATGTATGCCGCGCAACTGCTGTTGCCGCAGTTGCCGTTCGAATGGCTCGAGCTGTGGCCGCTGCATTCGGGCCCGCTGACCGGCGGAGTGCCGTTCGAGCCGTGGCAGCTCGTCAGCTATGCCTTCCTGCATGCGAGTCCGATGCACTTGTTGTTCAACATGTTCGCGCTGTACATGTTCGGTCCCGATGTCGAGGACCTGCTCGGCACGAAGCGCTTCCGCGTGTTCTACCTGGTCTGCGTGGTCGGTGCGGCGGTGACGCAGCTGTTCGTGACCGCGACCATCTATCCGACGCCGTTTCCGACGTTGGGCGCGTCGGGTGGCATCTTCGGCTTGCTGCTGTGCTACGGCATGGCCTTCCCGCAGCGGCGCCTGATCGTGCTGCCGATACCGATACCGATGCCGGCATGGTTGCTGGTGACGCTCTACGGCGCAGTGGAGCTTTACCTCGGCGTATTCACGAGCAACCAGGGCGTGGCGCATTTCGCGCACCTGGGCGGCATGGCCGCGGGCTACCTGCTGATTCGCTACTGGCGCGCGCAGCGCCTGCACGGGCGGCGCTAGCGGGTTTCGCCGGCACCAGCGGCCGCGCGCCGGCCGGTGCGCTCAGCTGACCTTCATTCCCGGCATCGCGCCGCTGTCGGCGCTCAGCAGGAACAGGCCGCCGCCGTCATCCTTGCCGCTGGCGCACAACACCATGCCCGCCGAGACTCCGAAGCGCATCTTGCGCGGCTCGAGGTTCGCCACGACGATGACCAGCCGCCCGACGAGCTGTTCGGGCGTGTAGGCGGCGCGGATGCCTGAAAAAACCTGGCGCGGCTCGGCCCCGAGATCGAGCGTCAGGCGCAGCAGCTTGTCGGACCCCTCGACACGTTCGGCTGCGCTGACGCGCGCGACGCGCAGGTCGACGCGGGCGAAATCGTCGATGCCGATAGACCCCGCCGCCGCGTTGCCGGTGGCCGGCTTGGCGGCAACCGCCTTGGCGGGCGCCGCGGCCGCGGCCGCGGTGGCGGTCGCGCCAGCGGCCTTGGCGGCCGCGTTGGCGGTCGGCGCATCGATCAGGCGCGCGACCAGGGCCGGGTCCAGCCGCGTCGCGAGCGGCTGGTACGCGCCGAGCGGCGCGTCAAGCAAAGGGCTGGCCGCATCCTGCCAGGCCTTGATCGGCGCCCCCAGGAACTGGCCGGCGGCCTCGCTCATGCGCGGCAGCACCGGGGCCAGGTAGATCATCAGCACGCGGAACAGGTTGATGCCCTGCGTCGCGACGGCGAGCACCTGCGCGGCCTGGGCCGGGTCCTTGGCGAGCGCCCACGGCTTGTGCTGGTCGACGTAGCGGTTGGCGCGATCGGCCAGGCCCATGATCTCGCGCACTGCGGCCGCGTATTCACGCTGTTCGTACAACGCCGCGATGCGTTCACCGGCGGCGACGAATTCCGCGTACAGCGCGGGATCGGGTAGCTGCGCCGTCAGCCGGCCGCCGCCGCGCTCGATGAAGCCGGCGCAGCGGCTGGCGATGTTGACGAACTTGCCCACCAGGTCGGAGTTGGTGCGCGCGAGGAAATCATCGAGGTTCATGTCGATGTCTTCGACGCCGCTGGTGAGCTTGGCGGCGAAGTAGTAGCGCAGCGGTTCAGGCGGCAGGTGTTCGAGGTAGCGGCGCGCGGTGATGAAGGTGCCGCGCGACTTCGACATCTTCTGGC
>JAFEDW010000165.1 GCA_018241455.1 Pseudomonadota bacterium
ATCGAACACGTCGTAGTTGACCTTGATGCCGTATTCCTTCTCGAAGGCCGGCACGACGTCGGGCGAGATGTAATCGGACCAGTTGTAGACGTTGAGTACTTTTTCGTCGTCGGTGAGTCCGGCCGCCGCGGCATGCGTCGGCATGCCCGCGTGGGGCACCGACGCCGACCCTTGCGGGGCCCCGCCGCAAGCCGCCAGCTGCGCAACCGCCAGCGCCGCGAGCAAGTGACGGCCGTGATTTGCGTGCATCGACGATCCCCCGGCGGAACTCCGCTTCATCATACTAGCGCAGCGCGCAGGCTACACGTTGAGCAGCAGGTGTTCGCGCTCCCAGGAGCTGATCACCTGCAGGAACACTTCGTATTCGGCCTGCTTGACGATCGAATAGGCCGCTACGAACGGCAGGCCCAGCAGGTTCACCAGCGGCTGGCTGTCCTTGAGGCGCTTGAGCGCATCGTCGAGCGAGCGCGGCAGGTCCCACGGCAGGTCGTGCGCGCTGCCGGTGATCGGCTCGCTCGGCTGCAGGTTCTGCACCATGCCGAGATAGCCGCAGGCGAGCGAGCCGGCAATCGCGATGTACGGATTCGCATCGGCGCCGCCGAGGCGGTTTTCGACGCGCCGCGCATCCGGGTCGGACACCGGCACGCGCAGCCCCGCGGTGCGGTTGTCGTAGCCCCACTGCACGTTGATCGGCGCCAGCGAAGCGCGCGCGATGCGCCGGTAGGAATTGACGTTCGGCGCGAACAGGCTCATCGCCGAGGGCAGGTAACGCTGGAGCCCGGCGATGTGCGAGAAGAACAGCGCCGAGGGCGTGCCGTCCGGATTGCTGAACACGTTCTCGCGCGTCGTGCGGTCGACGACGCTCTGGTGGATGTGCATGGCGCTGCCCGGCTCCTTCGAGTGGGGCTTGGCCATGAAGGTGGCATACATCTTGTGGCGCAGTGCCGCCTCGCGCGCCGAGCGCTTGAACAGGAACGCCTGGTCGGCCAGCGCCAGCGGATCGCCGTGCAGCAGGTTGATCTCCATCTGCGCCGGACCGTCCTCGTGGATCAGCGTGTCGATCTCGATGTCCTGCGCTTCGCAGAACGCGTACATGTCATCGAACAGCGGATCGAATTCGTTGACCGCCGCGATGCTGTAGGACTGGCGGCCCGGCTCGGCGCGGCCCGAACGCCCGATCGGCGGCTTCAGCTGGTAGTCGGCGTCGATGTTCGGCTCGACCAGGTAGAACTCGAGCTCGGGCGCGATCACCGGTTCCCAGCCGCGCTCGGCGTACAACTGCAACACGTGCTGCAGCAGCTGGCGCGGCGCCATGGTCACGCGCCGCCCGTCCGAATAGAAGCAGTCGTGGATCACCTGCGCCGTCGGTTCGGCCGCCCACGGCACGACGCGCACCGTCTTCGGATCGGCCTTCAGCACGATGTCGATTTCCGCCGGGCTCATTGCCGATGAGGTATCGCTCGGATAGTCGCCGGTCACTGTCTGCAGGAAAATGCTCTCGGGCAGCCGCATGCCGGCGTCTTCGGCGAATTTCTCCGCGGGCATCAGCTTGCCGCGGGCGATGCCCGCCATGTCCGGAATGATCGCCTCGACTTCGGAGATGCCGTGGTCGCGGAAGAATTGCTGGATTTCATTGGGCATAAATCACCTTGCTTGCATCTGTTCCCGGCAGGCCGCGCCGAATTCGGCGAACAGCGCCAGTGAGAAATTGTTCTGCTGCACCCGCCACTCGGGGTGCCATTGCACGGCGAGCGCGAAGCCGCGCGCGTCCGTGACGCGGAAGGCCTCGATGACCCCGTCGTCGGCGCGCGCTTCGACGCTCAGCGCGGGACCGAGCTCGCGCACGCCCTGGCTGTGGAGCGAGTTCACCGTGATGCGCGCCGCACCGCCGGCCAGGCGCCTCAGCACGCCGCCGGGCTCGAGCGTGACCTCGTGCGCCGGGCCGTATTGCTGCTCGAACGGCTGCTCCTTGTCCTCGCGATGATCGCGGAAGCCCGGCACATCCTGGAGCTTCTGCCACAGCGTGCCGCCGAAGGCTACATTCATCTCCTGGAAACCACGGCAGATGCCGAGCACCGGGAGCCCTGCGGCCACGGCGCGCGGAATCAGCGGCAGCGTGGTTTCGTCACGATGCGGATCGTGCAGCGTGCCGGCTTCGCTCGGCTCGCCGCGGTAACGGTGCGGCTCGACGTTCGACGGGCTGCCGGTGAACAGCAACCCGTCGACCGAGGCGAGCAGGCTCTCGTCCTGCAGTTCGCGCCCGATGGCCGGCACGATCACCGGAATCGCGCCGGCGGCATCCAGCACGGCCGTGACATATTTCTCGCCGACCAGATGGTAGGGCTGCGGGCCCAGCACGCGCCGGTCCGCGGGTATACCGATCAAAGGTCGTCTGGCAGACATGCAACGGACTCCGGCGCCCCAGCCGTCCAGGCTGGTAGGCAGTCGCCGACAGGGAACGCGAAGGCAGCCATTAGACCATAGCGGCACGAGGCAAGTCCCCGCCCGGCTGGCTCATTTCGACCTCTTTTGCAAGGCACAAATATCACGTAAACCTCTAACAATGCGGGATTTTTCCAGCGTGCTGCGATGCATTAATGGACGCATGGAGCGGATAAAGTCCTTGCCACCGCCCCCGCCTCATGCATAGAAGTCGTACTCCCGGCTGAACACTTCCTCGATCAGGTCGCCGTATTCGCCCCGCTTGACCTCGCCGTACAGCGACAGGAACCGGGCCGGCAGGTAGCGCGCCAGCAGCTCCGATTTCTCGAGCCGGTTCAGCGCCACGATCAGGTCGCCCGGGAAGTCCGCGTCGCCGTCATCGGCGGCGCGTCCCTCGATGGCGGCGCCGGGCTCGAGGCGGTTGGTGATTCCGTGCAGCAAGGCCGCGAGGATCGCCGCCAGCGTCAGGTGCGGGCTGGCGTCGGCGCCGGCCACGCGGTGCTCGATGCGGCGCGCTTCGCCGTCGCCCGGCGGAATGCGGAACGCGACGCTGCGGTTGTTGCGCCCCCAGTCACGCGAGGTCGGCACGAACTTGCCCAGGTAGCGGCGCTGCGCGTTGAAGTTCGGTGCGTACAGCGCGATCGAGTCGTACATCAGCGCCTGCATGCCCGCGACACCGTTGCGCAACAGCGCTTCGCCGCCCGCGGCGCCGAAACGGTTGCGACCCTGCTCGTCGACGACGCTCACGTGCACGTGCAATCCGCTGCCGGGCTGTGCCGCAAACGGCTTCGCCATGAAGGTCGCGTCCATGCCGAGCGTGCGCGCCACGCCCTTGACGAGGCGCTTGAGCAGCACCGCCTGGTCCGCGGCCAGCAGCGGATCGGCAACGTGCCGCAGGTTGACCTCGAACTGGTTGACGCCGTACTCGGCGACCGCGCCGCACACCGGCAGCTGCTGCGCGCTGGCCGCCGCATCGACGCGGTTGAGGAATTCGCCCATGTCCTCGACCGTGTCGAGCGAGAGGTTGCCGGCGCGGCGCGGCGCCGTGCGTCCCGGCATCGCGCCCGGGCTGATGCGCCCGTCGGCCGTGCGGCGCGGATCGATCAGGTAGAACTCGAGCTCGCAGGCCACGACCGGATGGATGCCGGCGGCGCGGCATTGCGCGATGACATCGGCGAGGATCACGCGCGGGTCGAACCACAGGTCGGCCGCCTCGTTCATCGACACCATGTGGCACAGCGTTTGCGCCGTCGGCGTCGCGGTCCAGGGGACGCGCTGCAGGTATCCCGCGATGGGTTTGGCGATGCCGTCCGGATCGCCATCGTCCTTGCCGAGACCGCCGGCGTTGTGGCCCCAGCCGCGGCAATCGGCCACCGCCGCGCAGGCCGAGAACATCACGCCGTCTTTATAGAGCTTTTCGCCGTCGGCGGCCGGCAGGCGCTTGCCGGCCGTGTTGCCGTTGATATCGATGATGAAGGCATCGACGAACTGGATATCCGGATTGGCGGCCCGGAAAGCCTGCCATTCACTTATGGGAGCTGTATGAGCTGTGCGTTCATGCATGATTTCCTCGCTTCACCTTGAGTACCCATCAGAGACGATCCCTGAGGGCGTAATAGAGCATCGCGGCGACCAGCGTCGGCCAGCGCAGCAGCGGGCCGCCGGGAAACGGCGGCACCGGCACGCGACCGAGCAGCTCGAGGGCTTCGCGTTCGCCGCACAGTGCGTCGGCGACCGCCTTGCCGGTGTGGGGTGCGATCACGACGCCGAGACCCGAGAAGCCGCTGGCATTGACCAGCCCGGGCGCGAGTTCGCGCACGCACGGCATGCGGGTTGCCGTGATGCCGAGCGTGCCGCCCCAGGCGTAGTCGAAGCGCACGTTCGCGAGCTGCGGGAATATCTTCAGCACGTGCGGCCGCACGAAGCCGGCAATATCGCGCGGGAAACGGTAGCCATAGTTCTCGCCGCCGCCGAACAACAACCGGTCATCGGGCGTGATGCGGAAGTAGTTGACCACGAAGCGCGAGTCGGACACCGCCGCGCCGTTGCTGATCAGCCGCCGTGCGCCGTCGGCGCCGAGCGGTTCGGTGACCGCGATGAAATTGTTGATCGGCATCACGCGCCGTTCCACTTCGGGCGCCAGGTGGCGCAGGTAGCCGTTGCAGGCCAGCACGACGCGCCGCGCCGCGAGCTCGCCGCGCGCCGTCGCGACACGCCGGTCGCCGTCGGCGCGGCGCAGTCCGGTCTCCTCCGCGCCCTCGTGCAGCCGCGCGCCATGGCTGGCCGCGGCGCGCGCGATGCCCAGCGCGAAGTTCAACGCATGCAGGTGGCCACCGCGCGCATCGAAGCTGCCGCCGTGGTAGTCGTGCGTCGCGACCATGCCCGCGATCTCGTCACGCTCGACGGAACGAATGTGCTCGTAGCCGTA
>JAFEDW010000166.1 GCA_018241455.1 Pseudomonadota bacterium
AAGGGCTACGCGGTCGATCGCGCGATCGACGAGCTGCGCGCGCACGGCGCCACGAGCGCGGTCGTGAACGCGGGTGGCGACCTGCGCTGCTTCGGCGCACCGCAACTGATTCATGTGCGCGCACTCGACGAGCCTGCCGCGCTGTACTATCTGGGCGCGCTCGACGGCGCGGCAATCGCGACTTCCGCGGGCTATTACCGTGGATTGCAGATCGACGGAGAGCGGATCGACGCGCTGGTCGATCCGGCGCGCGAGGCCTGCGTTGCCTGGGAACGCAGCATTAGTGTCCTCGCCGCCGATTGCATGACCGCCGACGCGTTGACCAAAGTCGTGCGGCTGGCGCCGCAGTCGGCGCCGGGCGTGCTGCAATGCCTGAACGCCCAGGCGGTGGTCATCGATCGACAGGGCTTGAGCGCCTGCGGCTGCGAGTGGCTGCGGCCGCCGCCGACTGCAGGGAGCGAAGCGCGCGTGTTGACCTTTGCGGCCGACAGAGCCGCCATCCGATGAGACGCCATCATCATCGGCCGCCGTTGAAATTGCGGCCGGCACACCGGCGCTGGCTGTACCTCAGCAGCGCAGTGCTGCTGATTTCGGGCGCCTGCTGGCTGATCGCGCATTTTTTCCTGCACGGACCCGCGGACTTTCCCGGTGCGCCGCACCCATTGGAGCCCTGGTGGCTGCGCCTGCACGGCGCCGCGGCGATCGGATTCCTGATGAGCTTCGGCGCGCTGTTGCTGCAGCACGTACGCTCGGGCTGGCGACAGCGCGTCAATCGCACGACCGGCGTCGTGATGCTCGCCGCCGCGGGAGTGCTGACGCTCACCGCCTACGGGCTGTATTACATCGGCGACGACCGCGCCCGCTCCTTCATCAGCTTCGCACATTGGATCGTGGGCCTGGCCGCGTCTGCCGCGTTGCCGCTGCACGTGCTGGTGGGCCGACGCTTGAACGACGCCGCGAAGCAGCAGCCACCAGGCCATGGCTGACGCAGAGTCGCGTGGCTGAATATCCGCCGACGACGGGATGACCTGTCGCAGCGCGTCGGTCAGCTCCATCGGGCGCGCGAGGAAATAGCCCTGGTCGAGCGGGCGCGCATTGGCCTCCAGGGCCTCTAGGTATTCTCCCCGACGACCCGCCCGATCCGCGTGCCTAATATCAAAAAGATGGTAGGTCGCGCGCGGCACCGGGTCTGACATGGCGAGGGCGAACCCAAGTTGCGGGCGCGCTGCGCTACGCGCCGAGCTGCGGTCGGCAACCGCCAATACGCTGTTCATCCTGCTCGCCGGCGCGCTCGGCGCGGCGATCGACGAATGGCATCATTGGGGCCTGCGCACCTACCTGACGTTGTGCACTTCCGGCGCAATCCCGTGGACCCGCGCGCTCGCACTGCAGCTCGAACTGCTGCCCGGCATGCTCGTCGCGATGACCGTCGCGATGGCTTACGTTCTTGCCCTGCAATCGGCGGCATCCGCGCGTGCCGGCGGACCATCGTTGCGCCACAGCGCCGCCGCCTCGCACATCGGTTGCCTGGCAGCGATGCTGACTTCGTTCACGGTCTGTGCGGCGCTGTTGCGCCTGCTGGGAAGTTACGCCCTGGGCGTACTCACCATGGCTGTGGTCGATGCGCTGCTCGCGCTCTCGACGTCGGCATTGGCGGTGTTGCTGCTGCGGTGGGTGCAGGCCACATTCAATCGCGCGCCTGCCGGCAACCGGCCACACCCGGAATCCCCGCTGCCGATTCGTTTCGCGGCCAGTATTCCGTTGCCGGCGCAATTCACTCGCCGAGAACGCCGAAATCCACTGGAATCCTGACGTAGAAGATATTCAGCTTCTCGGCGCTCAGCCGCTCGAACAGGCGATCGGCCTCGAGGCTCGTGACGATCGTCACCACTTCAATGGGCTGGTCGGAGAGTTCGAAGAAGTGCGCCGAATGCACTTTGCCCGAGCGGCCGACGCCCTCCGCGGCGGTCTGCAGCGTGGCGCCGTGCAGGCCCAGCTCCTTCGTCAGGCCGATCAGCCACTCGCCCACCGGCCTGCCATGCACGCGCCGATTCTGCTGGGTGAAGAATGTAATCTGGAAACCGTTCATGACTTCATCTCCCCTAAGCGCGCAATGCGATCCAGCGCACGGATGCGATTCCCAGCAGCGTCAATGCCAGCGAGCCGCCGACGTGCAATCCGATGGCGCCCGCCATCGTGGCAAAGCGCGACTGCTGCGCCAGCGCCGTGATTTCGGCCGAGAAGGTCGAAAACGTGGTCAGGCCGCCGCAGAATCCGGTGACGATCAGCAGCCGCCACTCCGGCGCGATGGCCGGCCACTGCGCGAATGCACCCACGGCGCAGCCGATCACATAAGCACCGATCAGGTTGGCCGCCAGCGTGCCGGGCGGAATCGGCGGAAACACGGAATTCATCAGCAGGCCGAGGGCCCAGCGCATCCACGCGCCCAAGGCGGCGCCCATGCCGACGGCAAACAGTCCCAATCCGCTCATAGGTCACGGCTCCCATGAAATTTTCAGTTCTGGAGCAACGAGCGCAGGATTTTGGAAAGCGCCTACGTCCCTTTGATCCAGGGTTCAGTAGGCATCATCAGCCCGCGAGCGGGCGGTTCCAGGAGGTATGCCATCTCCTCTGCGCGGCAGTGTAGCAGAGCCGGGCTGGAATTTTGCTCCACACTTCTCAGATCTTAACGCCACCACAGCTGCAGCAAGCTGCCGGTGACGCAAACGACGACCACCCACAGCGGCGCTCGCCGCCACCAAGCCAGCATGGCGAGGCCGAGCACCGCAAGGACGCCGTCGGCGACGCCGTGGACCGAAGTGATCAGCACCGGATTGTACAGTGCGGCGCCGAGGATCCCGACCACGGCCGCATTGACACCAATCAGCGCGCCACGCACGCGCTCGTGCGCGGCGAATTCTTTCCACAGCGCGACCGCCGCCAGCGCGAGCAACAATCCGGGAAGAAAAATGGAACCCAACGCGATCGACGCGGCCCAGGTCGGCGGCCCGACGAATGCATTGGTGGCGCCAAGGTAGGCGGCCACCGTGAACAGCGGGCCTGGTACGGCCTGCGCCAAACCGTAACCCGCCAGGAAGGAATCTTCCGGCAGCCATCCCGACGGCACCAACGCGCCATGCAGCAGCGGCAGCACGACATGTCCGCCGCCGAATACCAGCGCACCGGCCCGATAGAATTTGTCTGCCAGTGCCACCGCTCCGTGCGGCGAGCCGTGCTCGAGCACGGGCAAGCCCAGGAGCAGTAGCAGGAAGGCAATGCCAGAAGCCCATGCAACCGGGCGGCTCACGACATTGCGCGGGACTTCGCGCGCTGGCGCGGTGGATCGACACAGCAACGCGCCGAGCGCGGCCGCGCAGCCCAGCGCGATCAATGAAGTGCCGGGCGCAGTGATGAACAACGTGAGGCCGGCGGCGCACGCTCCGATGGCGACCGTCGTACGATCCGTCCACATCTGTCGGGCCAGATTCCAGAAGGCCTGCGCGACGACCGCGACGGCAACCAGCTTCAGGCCGTGCAGTACCGCATCCGCTATGGCACCGTGCACATGCGACGCGGCGCGCGCCGCGAAATACAGCAGCACGGCCGACGGCAACGTGAACCCGATCCACGCCGCCACCGCGCCCCGGTATCCTGCGCGCTGCAAGCCGATCAGGAATCCCAGTTGGCTGCTCGCCGGGCCGGGGATGATCTGGCACAGCGCCAGCAGCTCAGCGTATTCGGGCGCGGTCAGCCAGCGGCGCTCGCGCACGTAGGTGCGCTCGAAGTAGCCGAGGTGCGCAATCGGCCCGCCGAAGGAAGTCAGGCCGAGCTGCAGCGAGACCCGCAAGACGTCCAGCGCCGAATGCCGGCCCGCAGCCTTGTGTTGCGGATCGGGCCCGGTTACCGGTTCCAACGGGAATCCCCGTGCACCTGCACGATCAGCCGCGCCGTCAGCGGCGTGCGCGATCCGTAGGCGTGCGCCCAAGCATCCGGGATGACATCCGCCGTCAATGAAGCGCCGATTGCACACTCGATGCCGCCGCGTCCCGCGAGCCAGTGCGAATATCCGACCGTCAGTGCGGATATCCAGCGCCGGTCATCGGCCGTTGCGGTCGGAGGCACATTGTCCAGCGCCAACTCGGTGCCCAGGCGTTGCAGCAGCTCCAGCCGTCCCCAGATGGCCGACGGCCCACGCATCGCGGTGAATTCATCGAGCAAGGATGCCAGGTTAGCGCCGCCCGGATCGCGGCGGATCATGCCCAGCACGAACGCATGATCGACGCTCCACTGGCCGCGCGCCATGAAGCGATCGTAAGTCGACGCCGAAAGGCGCGTGGCGGACGTCGTTCCGGGAAAGGCGGGATCGGCCTGCTTGATGTGAGCGACCGATGCCATGAGGCGATGGTCCGCATTGACGTCGTAGCCCAGGCGCAGCGCGCCGGAATCCAGCGCGCCGATCGGCAGCGTGACGTGCGTGGGCTCGGGTTCAGCGCCGCTGAAAGCCGAGGCTTCGACCGTCCAGGGGCCGTTGCGAAATCGCGCCGCCAGCACGGTGCTGCTGATGTGTCCGACGTCCTGGCCGACGTGATGCCCCAGTGGTGCATCGGGATTATCGCGCGCCGACGCGCGGTGCATGTAGGCCACCGGACCATCGTTGCTCTCGCCGCGCGGCGCGAACGACAGCTTGAGTGTGCGCTGGTCGGCGAGCGCGATCGTATCGCTGAAGACCAGTCCCATCACCGGAGAACTGTGCGGATGTTGCGCATCGATGTATGCCGAGCCGTCGCTGCGCTCCTCGCCCACCTGCAGCAGCTCCGCGTAACC
>JAFEDW010000167.1 GCA_018241455.1 Pseudomonadota bacterium
ACGGCATCCAGGTATTGCGCCGGCTTCGAGCTGGCCGGCAGTTCGCCCGGACGCAGCGCGATGAAGGCCCACTGGCCGGCGCGACGCCAGGTGCCGATGAAGCGACGCGCGGCCAGCCGTTTGGGACGATCGTGCGGCCCGCTCAGCAGCAGCGCATCGCGCTCGCGGTCGTAACCCACGACCACCGCGTAGTGCCATAGCGGCATGGAGGCCAGCCCGAAGTTCTGCAGCACCAGCACCGCATGTCCGTGTTCGAGTTCCTGCAGCAGCGCGGCGAGTGCCGGTTCGAGCGGCAGCGCGATGCGCTCGTGCCGGCGCGTGGCGGCCAGCATTTCAGCCTGCACTGAACCCCGCATCGCCGGTATGTAGACTTCGTGCGCCAACGCATCGGGCGTGGCGGCAACGCCGGTGGAGTTCAGCAGCGTGGCCAGCGCGGCCGGGCCACACTGGTGTTCACGCTGCGGGAACCACGGGGCGTCGATACGGGCGACGGCAGGCTGGTCTGCCCCCGATTCGCGCAGCAACTGCGTGCTGCAGCCCCCCACGGCCAGCAGCAGCGCGCAGCAGGCGAGGCCGCGCGCGGCGCGCGCGCTCAACGGCGGTGGTGGGAAAAGACGTGAATGACGTCGAGGTAGTCGAGCAGCAGCAGCACCAGGAATACCAGGCCCGCCACTTCAAGCAGACCCGCGTCGCCGCCGGCGGGCAGCTTGTCCACGCTGCGTGACAGCCGATCGAGGTCGGCATCCGGCAACGCGGCCGCACGTGCCGCAGCATCGTCCGCATTCACACCGAGCGATTGCAGGCGCGCTCGCACATCGGCGCGTGCCAGTGCCGCTTCGACGCGCTCGAGCTTGGCCGCGCGGCCTGCGCTGGCCTGCGCATCGATGGCCGCCTGGGTACCGATCATGCCGGCATGGGCGCTGGCCGGATAGCCAGCGGCAACCAGTGCGCCAACCGAGGTGGCAATCACTGTGCGTACGGCTGCATGGCGAATGTTCATGTGCGTCTCCTGCGCTTGACCGCCCGGAATTGTGGGTGATCGATCCGCGGGTCGCAAGTACTCGTGCCGCAAGGCGTCGCCACCGCGCGACGAGTTGAGGGAATTGTGGCGGACTACGCCAGTACGCGCCGCGCCGCGCTCGCCAGGCCGACGACGCTCAGCACGGCGGCCAGGTGCGTCAGCAGGTCGATCGCCGTCACGTCGAAGTGATGGAAGAACTGCAGCACGAAGGCGGCGAGCGCGGCAACGCCGAGCGCGGCGGTGAGTGCGACCGGCAACGGGTCGAGCGGCCGCGCACGGCGCAGCACCGCGAACAGCAGCACCGTCAGCGGCACGCTGACCCCGATGATGAAGGTAAAACAGTGCGTGCTTTCGCCGACGCGCGCGCCTGGCGGCCCCAGGCCGACTCCAAACTGCAGGCAGCCCAGGCCGCTGGTCGCGATCCAGAGCGCCAGCGGCGGGAGCGGTGCGTAACGCCACAGGCTGCTGCGATCCGGCAGGCTCAGGTGGAAAGCCGCCACGACCGCGGTGATCCCCGTCAGCAGCGTCGCGGCCGCTTCGATCGCCATGCGCCATTCGGAATAGCGCCCGGCCCAGGCGGGCAGATCGGCAAAGCGCAACAGCAGCGCGCCGACCACCAGCGCGACCGCGACGAGCCAGAGCAGCGCGCGCCGTGCCGGCGGCCACAGCGGGCGCACGGGCGCCAGGCCCTGCGACAGCGACGCGATCAATTGTTCAGTACTGCGTGGCTCCATGCCGCTCACACCATGCCGTCAATCACTGTCGTGCTTGCCAGAGGCCACCAGGCTCCGCAGCGCCTTGACCGCGCGGTGCACGCTGACCTTCAGCGCCGTTTCGCTCTGGCCCGACTCCCGCGCTGCCTGCGCCACCGACAACCCGCGCAGCTTCACTGCCTCGAGCGCCCGGCGCTGCCGTTCAGGCAGCGCCGCCAGCAGCGGCTCGATCGCCTCCGCGGCGCGCAGCGCACCTGATTCATTATTCGCGGCGGGCACTGAAAAGGTTTCCATCGCCAGATCATCGCTGACCTCGTGCCGGGCGATGCGCGTGGAGCGCCGGATCCGGTCGATGCCGCGGCGGGCCGCGATCGCCGCCAGCCACGGGCTGAACGGGCGCTGCGGGTCCCAGGTGTGGCGGATGCGGTGCACCGTCAGCAGCACGTCCTGCACAACGTCTTCGGCCAGGTTCGGGTCGCGGCAATAGCGCCGGGTCAGGTTCCGGACGAAGGGCGTGATCGAACGCAGCAGCTCGTCGTAGCGCCGGGCGTCGCCCCCTTGTGCGGCGCGCATCAGCAGTACCCATGATGCTTCCTGCTGCTGCAACTGGGATTCCGGGGCCATTGCGCCGATGATGTTGTAACCTTCCGCGCTGTGCAACGATTTAGGGGTAGCCACGGGCGTCCCTCGCGGCCCTCGACAATCAATCAACCCTCAAATATCGGAGTAAGACCATGTCAGCGACCTCTCTGAAGACGATCACCCTGTCCGCGATCTTTGGCGCCGCCGCGATGGCGGTGGCCGGTTCGGCCGCCTATGCCGCCGACAGCAAGGCGATGGACAAGCCCGCGACCGAGAAGTGTTATGGCGTCGCTAAGGCCGGCAAGAACGATTGCGCGGCGGCGGGTCATTCCTGCGCCGGCCAGTCGACCAAGGACATGGACAAGGCCTCCTGGGTCAGCCTCCCGGCCGGCGTTTGCGCCAAGCTCGCGGGCGGCAGTTTGACCAAGATGTAATGAACCCGGGTTCTCCGGTGCACCCGATCCCGGCGCGAGCCGGGATCGGGTTGCGGCTGCCGCATCACGCGCTGGTGCTCGCGGAGCGTCCGGCCGCCGCCTGGCTCGAGGTGCACCCCGAGAACTACATGTCGGATGCGCATTCGCTCGCCGAGCTCGAGCAAGTGCGCAAACACTACCCACTGTCTCTGCACGCCGTCGGCTTGTCCCTGGGCAGCGCGCAGGGCGTCGACGCGGCGCACATCGCACGGCTCAAAGGTCTGGTGGAGCGGCTCGAGCCCGCGCTGGTCTCCGATCACCTGTCGTGGAGCATCGCCGGTGCGCAGTATTTGCCCGACCTGCTGCCACTGCCGTACACCGAAGAGGCACTGCAGGTCGTCTGCCGCAACGTCAGCCAGGTGCAGGAAGCGCTCGGCCGCCAGATCCTGGTTGAGAATCCATCGACGTACCTGCAGTTCGCGGCCTCGGATATTCCCGAGGCGGAATTCCTCGCGGCGCTCGCGCGGCGCAGCGGTTGCGGCGTGCTGTTCGATCTCAACAATATCTACGTGAGCGCGACCAACCAGCGCCAGGATGCGGCCGCCGAATTGCGCGGCTGGTGCCGCGCGCTCGATGCGGGCGCGGTCGGCGAGATGCATCTCGCGGGCCACGCCGTCGTGGCTACCGAGGCGGGCGAGGAACTGCGAATCGATGATCACGGCGATCACGTATGCGCCGCCGTGTGGGCCCTGTACGAGCAGGCGCTGGCGCACTTCGGCGCGCGGCCCACGCTGCTCGAATGGGACACGCGCCTGCCGGCGTTCAGCGTGCTGCAGTCCGAGGCGGCGCTCGCGCAAGCCCGGCTCGATTCGGCACAACAGCAAAGCTATGCACGCGCCGTCTGAATCCGCGCTCGCATCGATCCAGGCGCGCATGGCCGCGGCGCTGCTGGCGAGCGATGCCGCGGGCCAGGCGCTGCCCGAGCACATGTTCGCGGGCGCACACGCCGGCGCGGTCGGCCTGCGCGTGCATCGCAACACCGTGCTCGGTGCGCTGAGCCATGCGCTGCGGCTCGCGTTTCCGGCCGTCGACAAGCTCGTCGGCGAAGCCTTCTTCGATCGCATGGCGGTCGACTACGCGCGGGCGCGGCCGCCGGCCGCGCCGCAGCTCGACGAGTACGGCCGCGATTTTCCGGATTTCATCGCCGGCTTTCCCGGCACGGAAACCCTGCCGTACCTGCGCGGGCTGGCGCAGTTCGAGTGGCTGTTTGCCGAGCTCGCGCGTTGCCGCGCCGAGCCGGGATTCACCGGGCCATCGCTGCAACTGGAGGGCGGCGTGCGGCTGCGGTTCGCCGCGCCGTTGCGCCTGCATGCCGCCCGATTTCCGGTGGAGCCGCTGCGCGCCGCGATCCTGGCGGGCGACGCGCAGGCGCTCGCGGCGATCGACCTGCAGCGCGGCGGCGATTGCCACTACGCGCTGTGGCGTTCGGAGCAGGGCGTCAACCTGCGTCCGGTGAGCGCCGCCTCAGCGCGCTTCCTGGCCGCAGTCTACGCCGGCGGCGATGCCGCGACCGCGCTGGCGGCCGCAGCCAGCGCGGGCGGGCCGGGCGACATTGCGATCGCGCAGCTGCTCGCGCAGGAGATCGTGCCCGCGGGCTTCGTGCAAGTCAGCGCAACTCCAGCCGGTTGAGGGCGCGCACGCCGGCCATGGCGCCGCGCCACGGCGCCCGCTCCCTTCAACGTCCGCGAAATTCCCAGTAGCCGCGGTCGCGCCGGCAAGCCACCATGTGTTCGCGGCTGTGACGTCCGCCGTAGTCGCGATACACGGCGAATTCGCGGCATTCGTGCGATACGTTGCCCATCGGCACGACCCGCCAGGCCACGCGGCTGCGCGGATTCACCCACACGACCGGGCGGCCGATCGGTGCGAGTTCGAGCGACTGGCCCATGCAGGCGCGATCGCTGTCATCGATCGAATTGCCGATCGCGCTGCCGATGATGCCGCCGGCAATCGCGCCGATCACGGTCGCGACGCCGCGGTTTCCCGGGGCGGCCGCGTTGTTGCCGATCACCGCGCCGGTGACGGCT
>JAFEDW010000168.1 GCA_018241455.1 Pseudomonadota bacterium
CGCTGCGGCAGTCGCGGCCGCCACGCCAGCGACCGGCAGCTGCCCGAACGCCGCCGCCCAATACAAGAAGATCTACGACACCTGCGAAGACTGCCACAAGGTCTACGATCCGCAGTAACGCCCTCAGGGCGGCTTGAGGCTCGCGACCGCTTCGCGCGTCAGCTCTTCGAGCCCGGCGCCGCCGGCGGCCAGGTGGGCCGCGATCTGCCGGCGCATGCGCGGATCCCAGAAGCGCTGGATGTGGCCGGCGATGCCGGCCACTGCATCGGATCGCTTCGGCTCCGCGGCGAAGAAATGGCCGATGTCATTGGCCATCTGCACCAGGTGTTCGACGCTCATCGGGCCGGAATCCCCACCTTCGGCGCGCCGGCGTGGCCGGCCTCACCGAGCAGCGCTTCCTGTTTCCGGCTGAATTCCTGGTAGCGCTTCTGCCAGGTCGAAGGCTGCGACACGCGCGTCGCCTGCACGGCCGTCACCTTGTACTCGGGGCAGTTCGTGGCCCAGTCGGAGTTCTCGGTCGTGATGACGTTCGCGCCCGACTCCGGGAAATGGAACGTCGTGTACACCACGCCCGGCTGCACGCGCGTGGTCACGCGCGCGCGCAGCACGGTCTCGCCCGCGCGGCTCTGCACGCCGACCCAATCGCCTTCCTTGATGCCGCGCTCATCGGCATCGTGCGGATGGATCTCGAGCCGGTCTTCGTCGTGCCAGGCCACGTTGCCGGTGCGCCGGGTCTGCGCGCCGACGTTGTACTGCGACAGGATGCGGCCGGTCGTCAGGATCAACGGGTAGCGTGTGTTGACCTTTTCCGCTGTTGGCACGTATTCGGTGACCATGAAGCGGCCCTTGCCGCGCACGAAGCTGCCGACGTGCATGAACGGCGTACCCTCGGGCGTCTGCTCGTTGCACGGCCACTGGATGCTGCCGAGTTCATCGAGCTTGGCGAAGCTGACGCCGGCGAACGTGGGCGTCAGCGCGGCGATCTCGTCCATGATCTCGCGCGGATGGGTGTAGTTCATCTTCATGCCGAGCGCGTTGGCGAGCAGCTGAGTGATCTCCCAGTCCGCGTAGCCGGACTTCGAGCGCATCACCTTGCGCACCGGCGATATGCGCCGTTCGGCGTTCGTGAACGTTCCGTCCTTCTCGAGGAACGAGGATCCGGGCAGGAACACATGCGCAAACTTCGCCGACTCATTCAGGAACAGGTCCTGGACGATGATGCACTCCATCGACGTGAGTGCCGCGGTGACGTGCTGCGTGTTGGGATCGGACTGCGCGATGTCCTCGCCCTGGATGTACAGGCCCTTGAACTCGCCATCGAGCGCGGCCTCGAACATGTTCGGGATGCGCAGGCCCGGTTCGGCCAGCAGGCTCACCTGCCAGCGCTTCTCGAACTGCTCGCGCACCGAGGTGTCCGCCACGTGGCGGTAGCCCGGGAATTCGTGCGGGAACGAGCCCATGTCACACGACCCCTGCACGTTGTTCTGGCCGCGCAGCGGATTGACGCCGACACCCGACCGTCCGACGTTGCCGGTGGCCATCGCGAGGTTCGCGATGCCCATGACCATCGTCGAGCCCTGGCTGTGTTCGGTGACGCCGAGGCCGTAGTAGATCGCGCCATTGCGCGCCGTTGCATACAGGCGTGCCGCGGCGCGCACCTGCTCGGCCGGCACGCCGGTGACCGCGGCCATCGCTTCGGGCGAATTGCGCTCGTCACCGACGAACTTGCGCCACTTCTCGAACGAATCCACTTCGCAGCGCTCGCGCACGAAGTCTTCCTTGACCAGGCCCTCGCGCACGACCACGTGCGCGAGGCTGTTGATCAGCGCGACGTTGGTGCCCGGCCGCAGCGCGAGGTGCTGCGCGGCCTCGATGTGCGGCGTGCGCACCAGGTCGATGCGCCGCGGGTCCGCGACGATCAGCTGCGCGCCCTGCCGCAGGCGTCGCTTCATCTGCGAGGCGAACACCGGGTGCGCGTCGGTCGGGTTCGCGCCGATCAGCAGCACGACGTCGGCATCCATGACCGAATCGAAGGTCTGCGTGCCGGCCGACTCGCCCAGCGTCGCCTTCAGGCCATAGCCGGTGGGCGAATGGCAGACACGCGCGCAGGTATCGACGTTGTTGTTGCCGAAGCCGGCGCGCACCAGCTTCTGCACCAGGAAGGTCTCTTCGTTGCTGCAGCGGCTCGAGGTGATGCCGCCGATGCTGTCGCGGCCGTATTTCGCCTGGATGCGGCGCAATTCGGCAGCGGCGTGGCCGATCGCCTCCTCCCAGCTCACCTCGCGCCACGGATCGCTGATGCTCGCGCGGATCATCGGCTTGGTGATGCGGTCGGGGTGCGTTGCGTAGCCGATCGCAAAGCGGCCCTTGACGCAGCTGTGGCCGTGGTTGGCGTGGCCGTCCTTGTTGGGCACCATGCGGATCACTTCCTCGCCGCGCATCTCGGCGCGGAACGAGCAACCGACGCCGCAGTAGGCGCAGGTGGTGACGACGCTGTGGTCGGCCTGGCCCTGCTCGATCAGCGATTTCTCCGACAGCGTCGCGGTCGGGCAGGCCTGCACGCAGGCGCCGCAGGAGACGCATTCCGAATCGAGGAACGATTCTTCCTGGCTGGCCGACACTTTCGAATCGAAGCCGCGGCCGCTGATCGTCAGCGCCAGCGTGCCCTGCTGCTCGTCGCAGGCGCGCACGCAGCGCGAGCAGACGATGCACTTGCTGGCATCGAAGGTGAAATAGGGGTTCGATTCGTCCTTGGGCGCATCGAGGTGGTTCGCGCCCGCATAGCCGTAGCGCACTTCGCGCAGGCCCACCGCGCCGGCCATGTCCTGCAGCTCGCAGTGGCCGTTCGCAGGGCAGGTCAGGCAGTCGAGCGGATGGTCGGAGATGTAGAGTTCCATGACACCGCGGCGGAGCTTCGCCAGCTCGCCGTTCTGCGTCGTGACCTTCATGCCTGGCGCCACCGGCGTCGTGCACGAAGCGGGGAAACCCTTGACGCCTTCGATCTGCACCAGGCAGAGGCGGCAGGAACCGAAGGCCTCGAGCTGGTCGGTCGCGCACAGCTTCGGGATCTTCGCGTCCGCGAGCGCCGCGGCGCGCATCACCGAGGTGCCGGCCGGCACCGTGACCTCGCAGCCGTCGATCTGCAGCGTCACCTGCTTCTCCGAGCGGCGCTCGGGAGTCCCCAGGTCATTTTCGGCTATGGATTGCATGGTTCAGCTTCCGGCCGCGAGCGCGGCCCTGGGTTTGACAAAGTCCTGCGGGAAATGTTCGAGCGCCGACAGCACGGGCAACGGCGTCAGTCCGCCGAGCGCGCACAGCGAGCCATGCGTCAGCGTGTTGCACAGGTCGCGCAGCAGCGCCTCCTGCTGCGCCGGCCGATCGCCGGCGAGCCATCGGTCGATGACCTCGACGCCGCGCGTCGAACCGATGCGGCAGGGCGTGCACTTGCCGCAGGATTCGATCGCGCAGAACTCCAGCGCATAGCGCGCCTGCGCGGCCATGTCGACGGTGTCGTCGAACACGACGATGCCGCCGTGGCCGAGCATGCCGCCGCCCTGCGCGAAGGCCTCGTAATCGAGCGGCGTGTCGAATTTCGATTCCGGCCAGTAGGAGCCGAGCGGCCCACCGACCTGCACGGCGCGGATCGGGCGTCCGGAGCGCGTGCCACCGCCGTACTCCTCCAGCAAGGTGCGCAACGTCACGCCAAACGCGCACTCGACCAGTCCACCGCGCTTGATGTTGCCGGCGAGCTGTATCGGCAACGTGCCGCGCGAGCGGCCCATGCCGAAATCGCGGTAATAGGCGGCGCCGCGCGCGAGCACGATCGGCACGCTGGCGAAGGTGATCACGTTGTTGACGACCGTCGGGCAACCGAACAGCCCCTTGATCGCCGGGAGCGGCGGCTTGAAGCGCACCTGGCCGCGCTTGCCCTCGAGCGATTCGAGCAGCGAGGTCTCTTCACCGCAAATGTAAGCGCCGGCGCCGAGGCGCACCTCGAGATCGAAAGCGCGGCCGGAACCCGCAACGCTTGCGCCGAGGAATCCCGCGGCGCGCGCCGCCGCGATGGCGGCGTTCAACGCCGCGTGCGCGTGCGGATACTCGCAGCGCAGGTAAATGAAGCCCTGGGTTGCGCCGACCGCCAGGCCCGCGATCGTCATGCCTTCGACCAGGCAGTACGGATCGCCTTCCATCAGCAAGCGGTCGGAGAACGTGCCCGAATCGCCTTCATCGGCGTTGCAGACGATGTACTTCTGCGCGCCCGGGGTGTCGTGCACGGTCTTCCATTTGATGCCGGTCGGGAACGCCGCGCCACCACGACCGCGCAACCCTGAATCGGTCACCGCCTGTACGATGGCCGCCGGCGCCAGCTTCAGCGCCGCGCGCAACCCGGCAAAGCCGCCCTGCGCCTGGTAGTCCTCGAGGCTCAACGGATCGATCACGCCGATGCGCGCCATCGTCAGGCGCTGTTGATTCTTCAGATACGGGATCGAACCGACTTCACCCAAGGCGAGCGCATGCGTCCGGCCGTCGAGGAAGCCGCCGGCGAACAGGCCAGCCACATCGCCCGCGCGCACCGGACCATAGGCCATGCGCCCCGCGGCGGTCTGCACTTCGACCAGCGGTTCGAGCCAGAATGCACCGCGCGAACCGTTGCGCACCACATGTACGTCCAGTTGCCGCCGTGCGGCCTCCGCCAAAATCGCGGCGGCCACGGCTTCGGCGCCGAGCGCCAGCGC
>JAFEDW010000169.1 GCA_018241455.1 Pseudomonadota bacterium
CCTGTAGGTTCATGAAGGTTGAAGGGCGGACGCGGCAGTTTACTCAGGATTGCGGCACGACGAAGTCGACCAGTTCGGCGCCCTCGCCGACCTGGTCGCCCGCGGCCACCTTGAAACCCCGCAAGGTGCCATGCGCCGGGGCCAGTATCGTATGTTCGATCTTCATCGCCTCGAGCACGAGCAGCGGCGTGCCTTTGGGCACCTCGGTGCCCGGCGTGCCGATGAGTTCGATCACCCGGCCGGGCATCGGCGCCCGTAATCCTCCGGCACCCGCCGTGGCCGCGGCGCTGAACTCCAGCGGATCGACATGCGTGAAGACATCATGCCGCCCGTCCATGAAGACATGCACCTGGTCGCCAAGGATCACCGCACTGGCCTCGCGGCGCCGGCCATCGAGCGTCAATGTCAGTTCCGCGCCGGGGTTCGTCGGGTTGCCGTAGACGGCCGTGGCCGGGATCGGCTCGCCATCGAGCCGCAGCGTCCAGCCGGAGTCGCGATACTGCACGCCAACCGTCCGGGATTCCTCGCCGGCGCGCAACGTGACCGCGCGTTCGGCGCGTGCACCCAGGCGCCATCCGTCCGATGCGGACCAGGGCGAGCGGTCCGGCATGGCGTGGGAGCGCAGCAGTGTCGCGATCGCGGCGGCCAACCACGATTCGCGCGGTGGCGCCGCATGCGGCGGAAACAGCCAGCGGCTCTCCCTTTCGATCAACGCGGTGTCGAGATCGGCCGTGACAAAAGCGGGCGCTGACGCCAGGCGTTGCAGGAAAGCGATGTTGCTGGATACGCCGACGATCTGGTAGCGCTCGAGCGCACTGCGCAGGCGCGCCAGCGCGAGGTCGCGGTTCTCGTCCCAGACAATCAGCTTGGCAATCATCGAATCGTAGTACGGCGTGATCACGTCACCGGTCGTGAACCCCGTGTCGATGCGCACGTGTTGTGAGGGCGCAGGCGTGGCCAGGTAGTGCAGCGTGCCGATCGCCGGCAGGAAATCGCGCGATGGGTCCTCGGCGCAGATGCGCGCTTCGATGGCATGGCCGGCCAACCTGACCTGGGATTGCTCCAGCGGCAGCGGCTCACCGGCCGCGATGCGCAGCTGCCACTCGACCAGGTCGAGGCCGCAGATCATCTCGGTGACCGGATGCTCCACCTGCAGGCGCGTGTTCATTTCCATGAAATAGAATTCGCCATCCGGCGCGACGATGAATTCGACCGTGCCAGCGCCGACATAGCCGACGGCGCTCGCGGCCTTCACGGCTGCGGCGCCCATGGCCGCGCGCCGCGCCGGCGTCATGCCCGGGGCCGGCGCTTCCTCGAGCACTTTCTGGTGGCGACGCTGCACCGAGCAGTCGCGTTCGTTCAGGTGGATGCAGTTGCCGTGCGCGTCGGCGAATACCTGGAATTCGATGTGCCGCGGCCGCAGCAGGTACTTTTCCACCAGCACGTGCTCGTCGCCGAAGCTGGCCGCGGCCTCGCGCTGGCAACTGGCCAGTGCTGCCGCGAATTCCTCGGCGCGATCGACGCGCCGCATGCCGCGTCCACCGCCACCGGCGCTGGCCTTGATGAGCACCGGGTATCCGATGCGCGCGGCAGCCTGTTGCAGCGGCGCCAGGCCTTGCTCGTCGCCATGATAACCCGGCGTCAGCGGTACGCCGGCGCGCTCCAGCAGCGACTTGGCCGCGGACTTCGAGCCCATGGCGCGGATGGCGGCCGCGGGCGGCCCGACGAACACGATGCCCGCCTGCAGGCAACGTTCGGCAAACAGCGCGTTCTCCGACAGGAAGCCGTAGCCCGGGTGGATCGCCTGCGCCCCGCTGCGCTTCGCCGCCTCGATGATGGCATCGATGCGCAGGTAGCTTTCGGCGGCCGTGCGGCCGCCGAGCGCGATCGCCTCATCGCAGGCGGCCACGTGCCGTGCCCCGGCGTCGGCGTCGGAGTGGACGGCAACCGTGCGCAGCCCCAGGCGGCGCGCCGTGCGGGCAATCCGGCAGGCGATTTCGCCGCGATTGGCGATCAGCAGGCGGGTGAACGGCAGCATGCGCCTATCCTACATTCTGAACACGCCGAAGCGCGTCTCGGGGATCGGCGCGTTGAGCGCCGCCGCGAGGCCGAGCGCCAACGCGCGCCGCGTGTCGGCCGGATCGATGATGCCGTCATCCCACAGCCGCGCAGTCGCGTAATACGGATGGCCCTGCTTGTCGTATTGCGCGCGGATGGGCGCCGTGAAGGCGGCCTCCTCCTCGGCGCTCCAGCGCTGGCCCTTGGCCTCGAGCGCATCGCGCCGCACGCGCGCCAGCACGTTCGCGGCCTGCTCGCCGCCCATGACGCTGATGCGCGCATTCGGCCACATCCACAGGAAGCGCGGCGAATAGGCGCGGCCGCACATGCCGTAGTTGCCGGCGCCGAAGCTGCCGCCGACGATGACGGTGAGCTTGGGCACCTGCGCGCAGGCGACCGCCGTCACCATCTTGGCGCCATGCTTGGCGATGCCCTCGTTCTCGTATTTGCGGCCGACCATGAAGCCGGTGATGTTCTGCAGGAAGACCAGCGGCACGCGCCGTTGGCAACACAATTCGATGAAGTGCGTGCCCTTGAGGGCAGATTCGGAGAACAGGATGCCGTTGTTGGCGATGATGCCGATCGGCATGCCGGCAAGATGCGCGAATCCAGTGACCAGCGTGCTGCCGTAGCGCGGTTTCCATTCATCGAAGTCACTCGCATCGACGATGCGCGCGATGATCTCGCGCACATCGAAGGGCTTGCGCGGGTCGACCGGCACGATGCCGTAGAGCTCTTCGGCGGCGAAGCGCGGCTCCGTGGGTTCGCGCAGGTTGTCGATCGTCGGGCGCGGCAGGTTCAACGTGCCGACGATGCGGCGGGCCAGGCCCAGTGCGTGCGCATCGCTCTCGGCCAGGTGGTCGGCGACGCCCGAGAGGCGCGTGTGCACGTCGCCTCCACCGAGGTCTTCGGCGCTGACCTCCTCGCCGGTGGCGGCTTTCACCAGCGGCGGCCCGCCGAGGAAAATGGTTCCCTGGTCGCGCACGATGATCGACTCTTCGCTCATCGCCGGCACGTAGGCGCCACCGGCGGTGCAGCTGCCCATGACGACGGCGATCTGCGGAATGCCGGCCGCCGACATCGTGGCCTGGTTGTAGAAGATGCGGCCGAAATGCTCGCGGTCGGGGAAGACTTCGTCCTGGCTCGGCAGGTGCGCGCCGCCGGAATCGATCAGGTACACGCAGGGCAAGCGGTTCTCGCGCGCGATTTCCTGCGCACGCAGGTGCTTCTTGACGGTGATGGGATAGTACGTGCCGCCCTTGACGGTGGCGTCGTTGCACACGACGAGGCACTCGCGGCCCGCTACGCGGCCGATGCCGGTGATCAGGCCGGCGCCCGGCGCCTCGCCGTGATACAGGCCCGTGGCCGCAAGCGGTGAAAGCTCCAGGAAGGGCGTGCCGGGATCGAGCAGCATCTCGACCCGCTGGCGTGGCAGCAGCTTGCCGCGGGCCACGTGGCGTGCGCGGGCGGTTTCACCGCCGCCCAGCGCGGCGTGCTGCTGCCGTGCCCGCAGGTCGGCCACCAGGGCTTCCATCGCCGCGCGGTTGGCACGGAAATCCGCGCTGCGGGGATCCAGGCCGGAGTCGATGGCGGGCATGGCGGGCCTTGCGGAAATAGTCCGATTGTCGGATAATATCACCATTATGGTCAGCGGGGCAATCCCATGCCTGGTGCCGACGCCTGCGAATTCGACTTCGGTCTGGGTGACACGCTCGATGAGGTGCGCGCGCAGGTGCGGCGCTTCGCCCGTGCCGAAATAGCCCCGCTTGCCGCCGACATCGACCGCTCGAACCAGTTCCCCGCCCCGCTGTGGCGCCTGCTCGGTGAGCAGGGACTGCTCGGGCTCACCGTGCCCGAACGCTGGGGTGGCGCCAACCTCGGCTACCTCGCGCACATCGTCGCGATGGAAGAGATCTCGCGCGCTTCGGCATCGGTCGGCCTTTCGTACGGCGCGCACTCGAACCTGTGCGTGAACCAGCTGCGGCTCAATGGCAACGACGCGCAGCGCGATCGCTACCTGCCTGCGCTCGTCAGTGGCGAGCAGGTGGGCGCGCTGGCGATGTCGGAGCCCGGCGCCGGTTCCGATGTCGTGTCAATGCAGCTGCGCGCCGAAGCGAGCGGCCAGGGCTTCGTGCTCAATGGCCGCAAGATGTGGATCACCAACGGGCCCGACGCCGACGTCATCGTCGTCTATGCGAAAACCAGCCCTGCCGCCGGCTCGAAAGGCATCACCGCCTTCATCGTCGAGAAGCGCTTCGCAGGATTTTCCGCCGCGCCGAAGCTCGACAAGCTCGGCATGCGCGGCTCCAACACCGGCGAGCTGGTCTTCGAGGACTGTTTCGTGCCGGCCGAGAACGTGCTGGGCGAGCGCGAT
Source organism: Pseudomonadota bacterium (assembly GCA_018241455.1). Classification (GTDB taxonomy): domain Bacteria; phylum Pseudomonadota; class Gammaproteobacteria; order Steroidobacterales; family Steroidobacteraceae; genus FEN-1191. The sequence goes on from JAFEDW010000169.1 coordinate 4,433, forward strand.
CGCGGCGTGAAGGTGTTGATGAGCGGGCTGGATTACGAACGCGCCGTGCTCGCCGCCGGCCCGCTTGGCATCATGGCCGCGGTGCTCGACCTGGTGTTGCCCTATGTGCACGAGCGGCGCCAGTTCGGCGAGCCGATCGGCACCTTCCAGCTCATGCAGGCGAAGATCGCCGACCTGTACACGAATCTCAATGCGGCCCGCGCCTTCGTCTACGCGGTAGGCCGGGCCTGCGATGCCGGCCGCTGCACCCGCCAGGACGCCGCCGCCGCAGTGCTGTTCGCCGCCGAAAAGGCCACGTTCGCC
>JAFEDW010000016.1 GCA_018241455.1 Pseudomonadota bacterium
TTGCGCATACACCTTCGATTGCGCGACCAGCTCGGCGTGCGTGCCCGACTCGATGATCGCCCCGTCCTGCATGACGACGATCAGGTCGGCGTGTTCGATGGTCGAGAGCCGATGCGCGACGATGAACGTGGTGCGATTCCTGACCAGCTGGTCGAGCGCCGACTGGATGTGGCGCTCGGAGGCCGTATCGAGCGACGAGGTCGCCTCGTCGAGCACCAGGATCGGCGTGTTGCGCAACAGCGCGCGCGCGATCGCGATGCGCTGGCGCTGCCCGCCCGAGAGCAACAGCCCGCGATCGCCGACGATGGTGTCGAGCCCCTGCGGCAGCTCGGCGACGAACTCGCTGACGAAGGCCGCCTGCGCCGCGGCCTCGACCGCGCCCGCGTCCACGCCGGCGGCGCCGAACACGATGTTGTTGCGGATCGTGTCGTTGAACAGCACGACTTCCTGGCTGACCAGGCTGATCTGCGCGCGCAAATCGCGCAAGCGGTACTCACGGATATCGACGCCGTCGAGCAGCACCGCGCCGGAACTCGGATCGTAGAAGCGCGGCAGGAGCGACACCAGCGTCGATTTGCCGCTGCCCGAGCGGCCGACGATCGCCACCGTCGTGCCGGCCGCGACCCGCAGGTTGATGTCGTGCAGCACGCGTCCCTTGTCGCTGTCGTAGGTGAACTCGACGCCGCGGAATTCCACGTCGCCGCGCGCCCGCTCGAGCCGGCGCGCGCCGCCCTCCGGTTCGCCCGGCGTGTCGATCACCTCGAACAGCCCGGCGCCGGCGGCGATGCTCTGCTGGAGCGGTCCGCTGATGCTCACCAGTCGCCGCAACGGCTCGGGAACCAGCAGCAGCGCCGTGAGGAAGCCCAGCAGGTCGCCGACGCGCATCGCGCCGCTGTTGACCTGGTGGATGGCCACGTACAACACGCTGGCCAGGCCGAGCGCCGCGATCATCTGCACCACCGGATTGCTGGTCGAGCGCGCCGAGATCAGCCGCATGTTCGAGTGCCGGTTGTGCTCGTTGGCGACCGCGAACGCCGCCTGCATGTGCTGCTGCGCGTTGAACACCTTGACGACGCGGTGCGCCTCGATCGCCTCCTTCGCCAGCCGCGTCACATCGCCCATCGAATTCTGGATGCGCGTGCTGTAGCGGCGGAAGCGCCGGTTCACGCTGCTGACCAGCCCGGCGATGATCGGCGCGGCCAGCATCGCGAAGATCGCCAGCTGCCAGTTGAGCCAGAACAGGTAGACCAGCAGCGAGATGATCGTGATCGTGTCGCGGATCACGACCGTGGCGGAATTGGTCACCGCATCGGCGACCAGTTCGATGTTGTAGGTGAGCCGCGAGAGCATCGCGCCCGACGATTCACGCTCGTACCACGCGGTCGGCAGGCGCATGTAGTGCGCGAACAGGTCGGCGCGCATCGTCTTGGTCATCTGCCGGCTGACCCAGCCGGGAAAGTAATTGGCCAGGTAATCGCCGACGCCGCGCAGCAGGAACAGCAGGATGATGCCCGGCGGCACGTAGTGCAGCACCGTCAGGTTCTTTTCGACGAACGCGGCATTGAGGAAGTTCTTGACGAACCACGCCGTGATCGTGCTGACCGAGGCGTACATCAGCATGCCGAGTACGCCGACCATGAACATGCCCCAGTGCGGGCGGGCGTAACCCAGCAACCGGCGGTAGACCGCGCCGGCGTCGACGACGGCGGGCGGCGGATTCAAGGCGACTGTTCCCCGGCGTCGTGCGTGGTGATGAAATTGAGCTGCGAGAAGCCGAGCTGCCCGAGCACGTCCATCGCGGTCACCACGGACTGGTGCGTAGCGCGCCCGTCGGCGCGCAGGCTCACCGGCACGTCGCGGCGCGCCGGCGCCACCTGCTCGATGGCCCGCCGCAGCGTGTCGGGACTGGCGTTGACGAGCTCGCGGTGATTGACCAGGTAGCTGCCGCCGGCCGTGACGGTCACGATCAACGGTGCGTCGGTGCTGCGTTCGATCGGCACCGAACTGGCCTGCGGCAGCCGGATGCGCAGCCGCCCTTCGCCCGAGAAATTCGCCGACAGCATGAAGAAGATCACCAGCATCAGCACGACGTCGATCAGCGAGACCATGTTGATCTCGGGTTCCTCGTGGCGGCGCGGCTTCAGGTTCACGACGCGGTGGCCTGCCCTGCGGACTGCTTCGACTCCAGCGCGTCGGCCAGCATGATCGCGTCCTTCTCGATCTCGATGACGATGCGGTCGATGCGGCCACGCAGGTAGCGGTAGCCGATCAGCGCGGGGATGGCGACGCACAGGCCCGCGGCCGTCGTCACCAGCGCCTGCGCGATGCCGCCCGAGAGCATGCGCGGATCGCCCATGCCGCCGGCGTTGATCGCGTTGAAGGCCTTGATGATGCCGCCGACCGTACCGAGCAGGCCGAGCAGCGGCGCCACGCCGGCGATCGTGCCGAGCGTGTTGATGAACCGCTCGAGCTCATGCACGACATGGCGTCCGGCATCTTGGAGCCGCTCGTTCAGCGCCTCGCGCGTGCGGTGGCGGTTGGCCAGCCCCGCGGCCAGCACCTTGCCGAGCGGTGAGTTCTGCGCCAGCGCATCGATGACCTGCTCGTTGACCTGATTGGACTCGACCAGCTGCCACACGCGCTTGGTCAGGTCGGGCGGCAGCACACGCCGATCCTGCAGCGTCCACAGCCGCTCGAGGATGATGGCCGCGGCGATGATCGAAAACAGGATGATGGGGCCCATCATCCAGCCGCCGGCGCGCACGATTTCCCACATCTTCTGGTCTGCTCCGCTTCGATGCCGAACGCGCATGATACCTAAGGCACCGCGGCGGGACCTACCAATAGGGGCGGCGCAGCCCCGCAGGCCTGGCGCCAGCATTCGAGCTCGATCCGGCCCACGGGGCTGATGCGCAGCTCGAGCGCGCCGTCGAGGCCGGTGACGAATGCATGCGCGCCCTCGTCGGCCCACGCGTGCATCATCGCGGCCGTGTCGGGACGTGCGGCGTCACGCCCACCGCCGCTGAGCAGCAGCCACGCTGCGTCGGCCGGCGGCTGCCGCAGCGGGCGCATCGCCGACGCACTGCGCGACACCGGCAGCACGATCGCCCGCGGCGCCGGCTCCAGGGCGCGCGCTGCGCCGAGCGCCGCGGCCGACCCTGGCAGCAGCAGGCTCGCATCGCCCGCGCGCACGCGCAGCGAGCAGGCTTTGCCATCGAGCACGTCGAACTGCACATCGTCCCAGCTCCAGCGCGCACCGGCCTGGCAGGCGCCGAACTCGGGCGGCAACGCGCCGGCGCCGCCGGCCGCGAGGCCGCGCACCGGCAACACTGCGGATAGCGCCAATACGCCGGCGCCGCGATCGCCATCGAGCCGCGGCAGGATGACGGCATCCAGCGCGCGCACGTGGTAATGGCGCAGCGCATTGACCAGCAGGTTGGCGGCGATCGCCCCGTGGCTGCCCCACACCTCGCCGTCATCGAACAGCAGTGCGTGTCGCGCGGTGCGCAGCAGCACCGCTTCACCGCGGCCCACATCGAGCACCGTGGCGCCCAGGCCGCCCGGTTCGATGCGGCCCGACGCGGGCAGCGCCGCGGGCAAAAGCGCCAGCAGCGCCGTGCAGCGCATCCACGGCCGCCACGGCAACAGCGCCACGCCGAGTGCAGCGGCGGCCAGCAGGTACCACCACGTGGGTGGCGCCAGGCGCAGCAGTGCGAACGAACCCGAGGCGATCGCGTGCAACGACGGCCAGCCGCAGCTGATCAGCCAGGCGGCGAGCTTGAACAGCAGCGTTGCCAGCGCCGGCCACAGCGCCAGCATCACGGTCGCAAGCAGGATCAACGGCACCAGCAACAGGCTGAACAGCGGAATCGCCGCCAGGTTCACGGCCAGGCCCGCGAGCGAGACGGAGCCGAACACGGCCAGCGTCGCCGGCAGCAGCGCGGCCATCACGTACATCTGCGTGCCCAGCAGCGCGCGCCAGCCACGTAACGGCACGCTCGCCAGTGCGCCCTGCACCAGCAATGCACCGACGGCCAGGAACGAGAGCCAGAACCCGGCCGCGAGCGGCGCGAACGGATCGAGCAGCAGCACGCCGACGAGACCCGCGGCCAGCGTGCGCGCCGCCGGCCGCGGCCGTGCGGCCCAGCGCAGGCCGTGCCAGGTGGCCAGCATCAGCAGCGTGCGCTGCGTCGGCACGGACCAGCCGGCCAGCAGCGCGTAACCGAGTGAAGCCGCGAGCCCGATCAGCGTCGCGAAGGTGTGGCGTGGCAGGCGCTGCTGCAGGCAGCGGATGCGTTCCCACAACCGGGCCGCCGCCCAGGCGAGGCACAGGCAGAAGAGTGTCACGTGCAGGCCGGAGATCGCGACCAGGTGCGTGATGCCGACGGCGTTGAACACGCGCCATTGTTCGCTGGATACGCGTTGCGTATCGCCGATCGCCAGCGCAATGATCAACGCCGCCGCGTCACGCTCGGTGACGCGCGCCGCGATGGCGCGCGCAATGCGCTCGCGCAGCGCATCGAGCGTCGCGCCGGACGAGGCCAGCGGCCGGTTCAGCGCGGAGGCAACCACCTGCCCGGTCGCGTGCACGCGCAACCGCAGCGGCTGCAGTGCGAGCGCGGCCGAACCCGGGTTGGCGCCCGCAGCCGGCGCGTGCAGCGCGACCAGCAACTGCCAGCGTTGACCGGCGTGAACCTCCGGCGCGTCGGGCCAGTGCAGCGTGGCCCGCATCCGGACCGTCGGCAGGTCGCCCGCACGCAGCGGCCGCAGCAGTGCGGTGAACGATTCTTCGGCCCCGCGCAGCAGCGGCAGGCCCTCGATCTCGGCACTCACCAACACGCGCTGGTCGAACGACGCCGGCAGGCGGGCGCGGTCGTACTGCTGCAACGGCCACCAGGCCCACGCCACACCGGCGCAGAGGGCCGCCAGCGCCCGCAGTCGCGGCACGCACCACAACGGCACCCCCGCCCCCGCCAGCCACAGGCCACCGTGCAGGCCGCGGGTGTACGCGAACAGTGCCAGCAGCACTCCGCCCAGGAAGGCCAGCGCCCGGACCCCCGTCACAGCCTGGTCCGGCGCCGAGGCCTTGAGCCTGCGCGGGCAGGCTGGCGGCTGTTACAGTGACCCACGCATGCAACGCCGGATCGTCAAGCAACTCGCCCATTGGGTCAACACGCGCCGCAAGCGCTGGTACCTGCGCATCTTCGGCACGCGTGTAACCGACCCGCTGCTGTGGTCGATGAACCGCCACTCGATCACCGCCGCCTTCGGCGCGGGGCTCGCCATCGCCTTCGTGCCGTTGCCGATCCACACGATTGGCGCGGTGCTGGCGGCGCTGTACTGGCGATTGAACCTGCCGGTGACGTTGGTCAGTACGTGGGTGGTGAATCCGTTCACGGTGGTACCCATCTATTACGGCGCCTATCGCCTGGGTGCGCTGCTGCTGCACCGCGCGCCGCGCCATTTCGCCTTCCAGCCCAGCTGGCGCTGGCTGGAGCACGGCCTCGGGCCGTACTGGAAGCCGTTCCTGCTCGGCTGCCTGGTCAGCGCGGTGGTGGCGGGCGTGCTCGGCCGCTGGGGGCTGGAATTGGCGTGGCGGGCCGCGGTCAGGCGCCAGTTTCGGCGGCGGCGGCGGGTTGCGCCAGCCGCAAAACCGCGGCGTTAGCGCTGTTTCAGCTTGCCGTTCTCCAACTCGAGCACGCGGTCCATGCGGGCCGCGAGCCGCATGTCGTGGGTCACGACCACGAGGCTGGTGGCCAGTTCGCGGTTGAGCTCGAGCAGCAGCGCGAATACCTGTTCGGCGTTGCGGCCGTCGAGGTTCCCGGTTGGCTCGTCCGCCAGCACCAGGCGCGGTGCGGTGACCAGCGCGCGCGCCACCGCGGCGCGCTGGCGCTCGCCGCCGGAGAGTTGGTGCGGCCGATGGCGCGCACGTTCCGCGAGGCCCACGCGCCCGAGCATGGCGAGCGCCAGTTGCGCCGCCTGCGCCGCGTCCATGCGCCGTACCAGCAGCGGCATCGCGACGTTTTCCTGCGCGCTGAATTCCGCCAGCAGGTGATGGAACTGGTAGACGAAACCGAGCGTGCGGTTGCGCAACAGTCCGCGCTCGGTCTCCGCGAGTGCGTGCAGGTCGCGCCCGTCGATCTCGACGCGGCCCGCATCCGGGCGATCGAGCCCGCCGAGGATCTGCAGCAGCGTGGTCTTGCCGGAACCGGACGCGCCGATGATGCCGAGGCGCTCGCCGGCGCGTACCTCGAGATCGAGTCCGGCCAGCACCTCGAGCGTGGTCGAGCCTTCGCGGAAGCGGCGTACCAGGCCGCTCGCGCGCAGCACGACCTGTTCGCGCTGGTCGTCAGCCATGCCCGGATGCTTCCATGCTGTTCCCTCAGTCATGCCGCAATGCCTCCGCCGGCTGCGTGAGCGCGGCCCGCCACGCAGGATACAGTGTCGCCAGCGCGCACAGCGCGAACGCCACCGCGCAGACACGCAGCACATCGTGCCACTCGACGTAGGCCGGCAGCTCGCTCATGAAATACACGCGCGCGTCGAGGAACCGCGCGCCGGTGGCGTGCTCGATGCCAGCCACCAGCGCCGCGATGTGATGGGCGACGAACACGCCCAGTGCCGCGCCGGCAAGAGTTCCACACAGGCCGACCAGCGCGCCCTGCACGCTGAAGATTCCCAGCACGTTGCGCGGCAGCGCCCCCATGGTGCGCAGGATGGCGATCGCCGGGCGCTTTTCCTTCACGACCATCACCAATGTCGCGACGATGTTGAACGCGGCGACCGCGACGACCAGCAGCAGGATCATGAACATCATCGTCTTGGTCACCTGGATCGAGCGGAAGAAGCTGGCGTGATCGCGCGTCCAGTCGCTGACGTAGAAGCCGCCGCCGATCTGCAGCGCCAGGTCGCGCACCACGCGCGGCGCGGCCAGCGGATCCCGCAACGAGAGCCGCAGCCCGGTCACGCCATCCCCCAGCCGGTAGATGCGCGCGGTGTCACGGAGCGGCGCCAGCGCCAGCGCGCTGTCGTACTCATACATGCCGGAATGGAACAAGCCGCTGACGTGGAAACGCCGCATCGTCGGCGTGAACCCGGCCGGCGTCACGCTCCCTTGGGGCGCGATCAGCACCACGTTGCCGCCCGGCTGCACGCCGAGCGCCGCGGCCAGCGCGTCGCCGAGCACGATGTTGTAGCTGCCGGCCCTGAGCGAATCGATGCTGCCGCCGCTGATGTGGTTGGCGAGGCTGACGGCGCGCCGTTCCTGTTCCGGCAGCACGCCGCGCAAGCGCGTCGGCGCGGAACGCGCGCCGTTGACCAGCATGGCCTGCACCTCGATGTAAGGCACCGCGGCGACAATGGACGGATTCGCCTGCGCCAGCCGCTGCGCCTGCTGCCAGTCGGGCAGCGTGCCCTCGAGCCCCATCAGCGTCGCGTGCGAGGTCACGCTCAGCATGCGCGTGCGCAGCTCGCGCTCGAAGCCGTTCATGACCGACAGCACGACGATCAGCACCGCGACGCCGAGCGCCAACCCGAGCATCGAGACGATCGTGATGAACGACAGGAAGCCGCGCCGCTGCGTCGAGCGCAGGTAGCGCGTACCGACCGTGATTTCGTAGGCCACGAGCGCTTGCCTACTCGTAACGGAGCGCGTCCGCCGGCGGCGTGGCGGCGGCGCGGAGCGAGGGGTACACGGTCGCCGCCAGCGTCAGCAGCAGCGCGGCGCCGCTGATCCACAGCACGTCAGCGGACTGCAGTTCCGACGGGAGCGCGGTGATGTAGAACACGTCGGCATCGAAGAACCGGAACCCCAGCACGCGCTCGAGGAACGGCGCGATCGTGCCGACGTTGCGCGCCACCAGCACGCCGAGCGCGACGCCGGCGGCCACGCCGCACCAGCCGATCACCAGCCCCTGCGTGATGAACACGCGCAGCACCGTGCCGGGCGCGGCGCCGAGCGTGCGCAGGATCGCGATGTCGGTGCGCTTGTCGTTGACGACCATGACCAGCATCGCGACGATGTTGAAGGCCGCGACGCCGACGATCAGCAGCAGGATCAGCGCGACCATCGACTTCTCGATGCGGATGGCGCGGAAGTAGCTGGCGTTGTCCTGCGTCCAGTCGCGCACCAGGAAGCCCGCGCCGGCCGCGGCGCGCACTGCCGGCATGTAGGCTGGCGCGGCCAGCGCGTCGGTGAACCGCACCCGCAAACCGCTCGCCCCGACCGCGGCGGGCGCGAAGGCGCGCACGTCGTCGAGCGCCGCGAGCGCGAGCGTCGCGTCATGGTCCTGGATGCCGGCGCTGAAGATGCCGGCGACGGTGTAGACGCGCAGTCGAGGCTCGGGCGGCGCATCCGCGCTCGCGATCGGCACCAGCAGCGTCACGGCGTCGCCGACCGTGACGCCGAGCTGCTCGGCCAGCGCGTCGCCCATGATCAGCTTGTTGCTGCCGCTGGCGAGGTCGCGCAACGAACCCTCGACCAGCAGCGGCGCCACGTCGGTGACCACGGACTCGTGCTGCGGATCGATGCCGCGCAGCGTCAGCGGCAGCATGTCGCTGCCGTGCATGGCGAGCGCCTGCAGGTCCATGTACGGTGCCACGCCGGCCACGCCCGGCAGCGTGCGCAGGCGCGCCGCCAGCGCCGCGTCGTCGGCCTGCGCCGCGGGCTGCGAATCGACGATACGGGCGTGCGCACTGAGCGCCAGCAACCGGTCGCGCAGTTCGCCCTTCAGCCCATTCATGACCGACAGCACGACGATCAGCGCCGCGACGCCCAAGGCGACGCCACCGAGCGACACCCAGGTGATGAACGACACGAAGAACGTGTGCTGGCGGGCGCGCACGTAGCGCAGGCCGACGAACAGTGACAGCGGCTGGAACATATCGGAAAGGTCATTAGATCACGACCGCGCCGCCCACGGCGATGAAAGCGGACCGGCATCACATTTTGGAGCGCCTGCACGGCGATCGGGCGCCGTGCGCGGTGCTATAGTGGCGCAGGCGCGCCACGGCCGCAGGGCCGCGAGGCGCGCACGAGGAGACAGCCGATGAACGCACGCATCCTGAGCGCAGCGCTGGCCGTGGCAGCCCTGTGCGGCAACCTCGCACTGGCCGAGACGATCGTCGTCGACGATCAGGTCATGGTGCGCCCTTCGAACGTCGAGCGCCCGGCCCGGGGCATCACGATGGCGGCCGTCGAAGCGAAATTCGGCGCCCCGCAAACGCGCCATCCGGCGGTCGGCAAACCGGCGATCACGCGCTGGGACTACGCCGCCTTCAGCGTGTTCTTCGAAGGCGATCGCGTCATCGACGCGGTCGCCACCGCGCAGTAAGCGTAAACTTCGCCGCGCACCCGTCGAAGCCGGCCGCCCCACCGCCGGCACGGGCGTCTTTTGCATGCCCGTTCTGCTTCGACCTGCATTGCCCGCATCGAATGCCAGCCCGTTGCGCTGGCATGGCCTGCATGGCGCGGCGCACGCGCTCGCGCTCAGCGAGGCGGTGCTCGCCGACACGCGTCCGTGGGCCTGCGTCGCGGCCGATGCGCGCGAACTGGAGCGACTCGCGGCCGAGCTGCGTTTCTTCGGCGGCACCGGACTCGAGATCCTGACTCTCCCGGACTGGGAGATCCTGCCCTACGACCAGTTCTCGCCGCACCCGGACATCGTCTCGGAGCGGCTCGCGACGCTCGCGCGCCTGCCGGATTTCCGCCGCGGCATCCTGCTGCTGACGGCCGACAGCCTGCTCGGGCGACTCCCGCCGCTGCAATACGTCAGCGCACGCAGCTTTTCGCTCGCGCGCGGCGCGGCGCTGCCGATCGAGCCGTTGCGCCGCCGCCTGGTCGAGGCCGGCTACGCGAGCGTCAGCCAGGTCGGCGGCCCCGGCGAGTTCGCGCTGCGCGGCTCGCTGTTCGATGTCTGGCCGATGGGGATCGACGCGCCGGTGCGCATCGACCTGCTCGATGAGCGCATCGATTCCATCCGCCGCTTCGATCCTGACAGCCAGCGTTCGCTCGACGCGCTCGAATCGCTCCGCCTGCTGCCGGCGCGCGAACTGCCGCTGGATGCCGAGGCGGTGCGCGAGTTCCGGCGCCGCTTCCGGTTGCGCTTCAGCGGCGATGTCACGCGCATGAGCGTCTATCGCGGCGTCAGCGAGGGGCTGGCGCCACCCGGGATCGAGTTCTACCTGCCGCTGTTCTTCGAGCAGACGGCCAGCCTGATGGACTACCTGCCCGCGGACCTGGTGTTCGCGGCCGAGCCGGACCTTGCCGGCACGATCGAGGCCGCGTGGCGGGCGATCAACGCGCGGCATGAGCAGTATCGCCATGACCTCGAGCGGCCGCTGCTGGATCCGCAGGAGATCTTCGTCGGCGCCGCCGAGCTCGACGCGCGGCTGGCCCGCCATCCGCGTGTCGTCATCGAACGCTTCGGCGCGATCGAGGCCGCCAACGAGCCTGGCGGCGCGACGCCCGCCGCCGGCGCCAGCTTGTTGCCGCGCGACTTCCGGCTCGATGCGCGCGCCACCGAACCGCTGGCACCGTTGCTCGGCTTCCTGGAGCAATATCCGGGGCGCGTGCTGCTGGCGGCCGATTCGCCGGGACGGCGCGAGGTGATCAGCCAGATGTTCGCCGCGCACGGACGCCCGCCGCGCGCGCTCGCTGGCTGGTCGCAATTCGTCGACGGCGATGCGCGCCTCGCGATCATCGTCGCCGGCGATGTGCGGAGCCTCGCGCTGCGCGAACCCGCGCTGATGCTGCTGTCGGAGACCGAGCTGTTCGGCACGCGGGCGCGCCAGGAGCGACGCCGCCGCCGTGCGGCGGCCGACCCGGCGACGATCCTGCGCAATCTCCAATCGCTCGAGCCCGGCGCACCGGTCGTGCACGAGACCTACGGTGTCGGACGCTACCTGGGCCTCGAGGTCATGGAGATCGGTGGCACGCTGGGAGAGTTCCTGCTGCTCGAATACCGCGACGGCGATCGCGTCTACGTGCCGGTGCACGCGCTGCACCTCGTCAACCGCTACGCCGGCGGGAGCCCGGAGAACGCGCCGCTCCACAAGCTCGGCACCGAACAGTGGGCGCGCGCGCGGCGCCGTGCCGCCGAAGCGGTGCGCGACGTGGCGGCCGAACTGCTCGACCTGCACGCGCGCCGCCAGGCGCACCAGGCGCCGGCCCTGCGGGCCGGCGAGCTCGAATACCAGGCCTTCGCCAACGCCTTTCCATTCGAGGAAACGGCCGACCAATCCGAGGCGATTGCGCGCGTGATCGAGGACCTGGCGAAGCCGACGCCGATGGATCGCATCGTCTGCGGCGATGTCGGCTTCGGCAAGACCGAAGTGGCGATGCGCGCTGCCTTCGTCGCGGTGCAATCCGGGCGGCAGGTGGTGGTGCTGGTGCCGACCACGCTGCTGGCCGAACAGCACCTGCAAAGCTTCCGCGACCGCTTCGCCGACTGGCCGGTGCGCATCGAGGCGCTGTCGCGCTTCCGCGCCGGCGCCGCGGCCGGCAGCGTGCTGGCCGGCTTCGAGGACGGCCAGGTCGACATCCTGATCGCCACGCACAAGCTGCTGCACGCCGACGCGCGCGCGAAGAACCTCGGGCTGCTGATCGTCGACGAAGAGCACCGCTTCGGCGTGCGCGACAAGGAGCGGCTCAAGACGCTGCGTGCCGAAGTGCACGTGTTGACGCTGACCGCGACGCCGATTCCGCGCACGCTGAACCTGGCGCTCGGGGGCCTGCGCGAGCTGTCGCTGATCAGCACGCCGCCGGCCGGGCGGCTCGCGATCAAGACCTTCGTGTGCGAGTGGCACGGGCCGACGCTGCGCGAGGCGACCTTGCGCGAGCTGCGCCGCGGCGGGCAGGTCTACCTGGTGCACAACGAGGTGCAGACGATCGAGAAGGTCGCCGCCGAGTTCGCAGCGCTGGTGCCCGAGGCGCAAGTGCGCATCGGCCATGGCCAGATGCGCGAGCGCGAACTCGAGCAGCTGATGGTCGACTTCTACCACCGGCGCTTCAACGTGCTCGCGTGCACGACGATCATCGAGAGCGGCATCGACGTGCCGAGCGCGAACACGATCCTGATCAACCGCGCCGACCGCCTCGGGCTGGCGCAACTGCACCAGCTGCGCGGCCGCGTCGGCCGCTCGCATCATCGCGCCTATGCCTACCTGGTCGTGCCCTCGCGGCGCGCGCTGGCCGGCGACGCCGCCAAGCGGCTCGAGGCGATCGAATCGATGGAAGACCTCGGCGCCGGATTCCTGCTGGCGACGCACGATCTCGAGATCCGCGGCGCCGGCGAATTCCTCGGCGAGCAGCAGACCGGCGAGCTCACCGAGGTCGGCCTGTCGCTGTACCTCGACATGCTCGAGCAGGCGGTCGGCGCCTATCGCGCCGGTCGCGCGCCGGCCCTCGACAAGCCGCTCGCGGCCGTCAGCGAGGTCGAGCTACATGTGCCAGCGCTGCTGCCCGAGGATTTCGTGCCGGATGTGCACCTGCGCCTGGCGCTGTACCAGCGCATCGCCGCGGCCTCGGCTGCCGAGCTGACAGACATGGGCGGCGAACTCGTCGACCGCTTCGGTCCGTTGCCGGCCGTGACGGACAACCTGCTGCGGCTGGCGCAGTTGCGGCTCAGGGCGCGCGAGCTCGGCATTCGCCGGCTCGACCTCGGGCCCACCGGCGGCAGCGTGCAGTTCGAGCCCGAGAACCGCATCGACGCGGCCGCGGTAATCCGGCTGATCCAGCGCCCGGCGCACGATTACCGCATGGACGGCCCGCTGAAGCTGCGCTTCAGTCGCGGGCTCAGCGCGATCCCGGCGCGCTTCGAATTTGCACGTTCGCTGCTCAATGAGCTGGGCGGCACCGCAGCCTGAAGGACTGGTACCATAGCCGCATGAAATGGCGCGCGAAGCTGCGTAATGGCGTGCTGGCCCTGCTGCCGGCGCTGGCGCTGGTCCCGTCTTTGCCGACCGCGGCGGCGAGTACCGGCGCATACCAGGTCGAGGTACTGATCTTCCGCGCCATCACGCCGCCCAGCGGTGAAGACCTCAGCCAACCCGCGGAGGGGCGCGGATTCAACGGCCAGGGCTTAAGTCCGGCGCCTGCGCCGGCCGCCGGCGCGGCTGCGGGCGATGCGTCGCCCGCCGTGCTGCGCACGCTCGACAGCGCGCAGATGCAGCTGGGCACGATGGCATCCAGGCTGCGCGCCAGCGGCGAATACACCGTGCTGGCGCACGCGGCCTGGGTGCAGACGGCGACCGAGTGGCCGCGCCACGAGGGACTGACGCTCGAGCAGCTGGGCATCAACGCCCCGGCGCTGAGCGGTACGGTGTACCTCGAGCACGGCCAGTACCTGCACCTGGGTTTCGACCTGCACCTCGGCAACCAGCCGGCCTGGTCGCTGCGCGAACTGCGCAAGATCCGCTTCAACGAGAAGAACTACTTCGATCACCCGGGTTTCGGGGTCATCGCCATCGTCAGCCCGGTGCGCGTGGCGGGCTAGCTCCGCACCACCCTTAAAGCCCGCCGCCACAGCGGCCGATACCCGACCGATATGGACTCATTCGACGTCATCGTCATAGGCAGCGGACCCGCCGGTGAAGGCGCGGCCATGATGGCCACGAAGAACGGCAAGCGCGTCGCCGTCATCGAGCGGCATGCCGAGGTCGGCGGCGGCTGTACGCATTGGGGCACGATCCCGAGCAAGGCGCTGCGCCACGCGGTGAAGACGCTCGGCGATGCGCGGCGCGACCCGCTGCTGAAGGCGATCCGCTCGCACCTGCACATGGAACTGCCGCAGCTGCTGTCGGCGGCCAAGGGCGTGGTCGAATCGCAGGTTGCCAATCGCCGCCGTTTCTACGACCGCAACCACGTGCCGGTGTACGGCGGCTCGGCCTGGTTCGTCGACGCGCACACGCTCGAGATCCGCACGCAGGTCGGCGAGCCGCAGCGCATCCGCGGCGAGCACATCGTGATCGCCACCGGTTCGCGCCCCTACCATCCGCCGGAGCTCGACTTCAGCCATCCACGCGTCAAGGACAGCGACAGCGTGCTGCGCTACGACGCCAGCCCGTTCGCCGTGACGATCTTCGGCGCCGGCGTCATCGGTTGCGAATACGCCTCGATCTTCCTGAGCCTGGGCTGCAAGGTCACGCTGGTCAACACGCAGGACCGGCTGCTCTCCTTCCTCGACGACGAGATCGCCGAAGCGCTCTCGTACCACCTGCACGAACAGGGCTGCGTGATCCGCCACAACGAGCAGTTCGCGGCGCTCGAGCCGCGCTCGAGCGACGTGGTGCTGCACCTGCAGTCGGGACGCAAGATCAAGTCCGACCTGCTGCTGTGGGCGAATGGGCGCACCGGCAACAGCGACGGCATGAACCTCGAGGCGATCGGCCTCGCGGGCAATTCGCGCGGGCAGCTCGCCGTCAACGAGCACTACCGCACCGCGCTCGCGCATGTCTACGCGGTCGGCGACATCGCCGGGCCGCCGGGCCTCGCCAGCGCCGGCTACGTGCAGGGCTGCCGCGCGGTCATGCACATCCTCGATCCGACGCAACCGCCGTTGCGGCTCGACCTCGTGCCGAGCGGCATCTACACGCTGCCGGAGATATCCTCGGTGGGCCTCACCGAACGCGAGCTGCTGGCGAAGAAGGTTCCGTACGAAGTGGGACACACGAGCTTCAAGAACCTGGCGCGCGCGCAGATGACCGACCAGCGCATCGGCATGCTGAAGCTCCTGTTCCACACCGAGACGCTGCAGGTGCTCGGCGTGCACTGCTTCGGCGATGGCGCCGCCGAGATCGTGCACATCGGCCAGACCGTCATGGCGAGCGCCGACCTGAACAACATGCGCTACTTCACCAACGCGACCTTCAACTACCCCACCATGGCCGAGGCCTACCGCGTCGCGGCGTACAACGGGCTGAACCGGCTCGCCTGAGGTTATTTCGCCGGCAGGTCCATCGACGTGCCGGTGTAGCGCGTCCAGCCCTGCGTCAGTCCCAGCAATGCAAAGCCGATGTACGCACGCACGTTGAGCCTGCCGTCGCTGGCCAGCGTGACGTTGCATTTGTAGGTCTTGCCATTGCTGGCGCGATAGATCGTGCCCCCGGACCAATGCCCGCCGCCGTCGTACTTCATGTTGCGCAGGATCACCTGGCCGCGCAGCGCCAGGCTGCGCGCCGCCGGGTCGGGATTGTTGAGATCCTTCAGGCCCGGGCGATTGCCGCCGACCAACCGGCCCTGCAGGTTGCCGGCGGCGTCGACGCTGATCTGGATGATGCCGACGGCGCCGTCATCCGGCTCGCTCTGCCAGTTGCCCGACACGCTCGCCAGTGCGGCATCGGCGGCGGCCGCGGGCGCGGCCGCGGAAGCCATGCCCGTTGCCGCGACCAGCAACGCCGTGAAAAGCAAGTCTGCGATTGATCTGCGCATGGGTCCCCCTTCGTTCAAGTGAATTTCAGCGCCGGCGGTTCGGCGCTCCGCTCGAGCGCCGCGCGGCAGACGCGCCAGTGGTCGGAAGCCAGCAGTGCGGCGCGATCCGGGTGCGCGTGTGCACGCAGCCGCGCCTGCCGCAGGTGCGAGGCCGGATCGGGCGTCACGCGCAGCTCGGACAGCAATCGTTCCACGCCGGGGCGCGAGTTGCACACCGGCAGCACATCGCAGCCGGCGGCCAGCGCCTGCGTGGCGCGCGCGACGATGTCACCGAACGCCGCCGCGCCGCCCATCGACAGGTCGTCGGCGAATACCGCGCCGTTGAAGCGCAACTCGCCGCGCAGCACCTCGCCGATCCAGCGCCGCGACAGGCTGGCCGGCTGCGTGTCGAATTGCGGAAAGAGGATATGCGCAACCATCACCGCCGGCAGGCCGTTTGCCATGAGCAGGCGATAAGGCGTGAGTTCGTCGGCCAGGTCGGTGAACTCGCGCCGATCCACCGGCAGCGCGTGGTGCGAGTCCGCGACGACCGCGCCGTGGCCCGGGAAATGCTTGGCCGTGGCCGCCATGCCCGCGTCACGCATGCCGTGCATGTAGGCGACCGCGAGCTCACCGACCGCAGCGGCACGGCTGTGCAGCGCGCGATCGCCGATGACGGTCGACACGCCGTAGTCGAGGTCGACGCAGGGCGCGAACGAAATGTCGAGCCCGCAGGCCAGCAGCTCGGAGGCCATCAGCCAGCCATGGCGACGCGCGAGCTCGA
>JAFEDW010000170.1 GCA_018241455.1 Pseudomonadota bacterium
TGTGGGTGCGCGACGGCTCCGACCATCACCCCGGGCAGGATTGCGGCGGCTCCGGTTGCCATTCCACGCGCGATAAGCGCGCACTGCGTGGCGGGGCGGCCAGCGCGTCGCAAAAGGCCGGCGCGACCAACACGGCGCCGGCGCTGAGCGCCGCCGCATCGGTGGGCGGCGGGGCGGTCGGCTTCAGTCACCGCCGCGTGGCCGGCACGCCGTGCGCGAGCTGCCACGGCCCGACCAGCGGCATCGGCAAGCCTGCCGATCACATCGCCACGAGCGATCGCTGCGAAAGCTGCCACATGACGCTGGCATGGCTCCCGGTCACGCACGTCGACCACACGCAGGTGCAGGGCGCCTGCGCCGGTTGCCACAACGGCGTCGTGGCGACCGGCAAGGACAGCAACCACATCGCCAGCAGCAACAGCTGCGAAACCTGCCACACGACCAACGGCTGGTCGCCGGCGCGTTTCGATCACGTCAACGTGGCCCCGCACACCTGCAAGAGCTGCCACGACTCGATCCACGCCACCGGGTTGCCCGCGAACCACGTGCCCACCACTGCGCAATGCGATACCTGCCACGGCACGCTGGGCTGGAAGCCGGCGCTGCTCGACCATACGAAGCTGACCGCGACGTGCGCCAGCTGCCACGACAATCACATCGCGCTGGGCGTGACGCCGAACCACATGGTCACGGCGCTCGGTTGCGCCACCTGCCACAGCTATCCCGACTGGTCGGTGGTGCGCTTCGCGCACACGGCGGCCGCCTATCCGGGTGACCATCGCGCCGCGCTGGCCTGCGCGGCCTGCCACACCACGAACACCGACAAGATCCCGTGGGCGTCGCCAGCGGATGCCGGCAGCTGCGGCGGTTGCCATGCGAAGGATTTCATCCCGGCGCAACACCCCAAGACCATGGACGGGCTGAAGTACACGGCCAGCGAACTGAGCAACTGTACGGGCGCCTGCCACGTGTACAGCAATGCGACGCTGGGCACGGTGTCGAAGCCGATGCCGGGACCGTATCACCGGGTGACGGATGCTGCGTTCAAGCACTAGCCGCGCCGTCGCGCCGCTGGTGCTCGTACTGATCGCCTCGCTCGGCTTCGGGCCGGTTGCGTTGGCGCAGATCACCGGCGCCGGGCCGGGGCGTTTCGTCGACGTTATCGAGGTCGAGGACCACGATGACCAGGCCGACGTGGTGGTGCAGTTCACATGCTCGCTGCGCTACATCATGCATCAGCCCGCGTCCGAGTCGAAGGAGCTGCGCATCCAGTTGCAGCCGCTGGGTGACTGCCAGCTGCCGCCCGGCACGCAGATCCTGGGCGAGCTGCCGCCGGTCTCCGGCGGCGAGCACATCATCGATGCCGCGCGCGTCGAATCGGACGTGCCCGGGCAGGTCACGCTGGTGATCGATTTCCGCAAGAGCGAACGCTACGTGCTCGCGCAGGGCGTCGATCCGCGCGGCCTGCGCCTGCGCCTCATCGACCGCGCGCGCGGCCGCGGCAAGGTCATGATCAACGAACCGGCCGGACCGGCGGTCACCTATGCGGTCAACCTGGAATCGCAACCCAAGGACTTTCCGCCCGAGGCGCTGCAGTTGGCGCGCGATCGCTTGCATGTGCCGGTGTTCGTCAGCCAGGCAGTGGTCGACGAGGAAACCTGGTATCGCCTGCGCGCCGGTCCGTACGACAAGCGCGGCGATGCCGAGCGCGTGCTGAACCAGGCGCTCGCCGACTATCCGCGCGCCTGGCTGGCCATCGGCGACGATGTGACCTCGGCGGCCGGCGCCCGTGGCGGCGAAACACTGCCCGCGGTCGAGCGGATCGGCTCCGATCCTGCGCTCGACCCGGCCGCGCTGGCGAAGCTGGTGGCCGATGCACGCGCGGCCATGACGGCGCGCAACTATGCACTCGCGATCACGACGCTGACCAAGCTGCAGCGGCAACCCGAGTTCCCGCAGCGCGCGGCCATGCAGGAACTGCTCGGCCTGGCGCGCGAGCGCTCGGGGCAGTTGGCGCATGCGAAGGCCGAATATGAGGAATACCTGCGCCGTTATCCAGCCGGTGAGGCCGCCGAGCGCATTGCGCGGCGACTGGCCACGCTGCGGGCCGCATCGACCAGCGCGCGCACCGGCACCGGTGGCGGCGCCGCGGCGGCCACCGGCTGGAGCATCAACGGCGGCGTGGCGCAGATGTACCGTTACGACGGCACCACGGTCAGCAACACGGCCGCCCCGGGCTCGACGGTCGTCCCCAATGACAGCCAGACGCAGCAGCAGAACTCGCTGTACAACGATGTCGACGTGCTGGCGAAGCGCCGCGGCGAGCGCTTTGACGTGACGGCGCGCATCAGCGCCGGCTACGCGAAGAATTTCGCCGGCAGCTCGGCGACCAGCGCCAATGATTCCACCAAGCGCGTCAGCGTGGCCTCGTTCGAATTCGCCGACCGCCAGTGGGGGCTGCTGGCCCGCGTGGGCCGCCAGTCACAGAACAGCGGCGGCGTGCTCGGTACCTTCGATGGCGCGTTCGCCTCCTGGCAGATGCTGCCGTCGCTGGGCCTGAACGTGGCGGCGGGTTATCCGGTCGAACAGACCAACGGCGGACTGCAGCGGCAGCGCAGTTTCTGGGCGGTGGCGATTCCCTACGCGCCGCCCGGCGCGCATTGGGACGCGAGCGTGTTCTTCGCGCAGCAGCGCTTCGACGGTCTGACCGACCGGCGCGGCACCGGCTTCGAGGCGCGGCTGCTGCTGCCGCGCAGCTCGCTGACCGTGCTGTACGACTACGACGTGTACTTCCATTCGCTGAACGCGGCAGCGCTGCTCGGCACCATGCAGCTGCCGGATCGCTGGAGCCTGAGCTTCGACGCCGAGAAACGCAATGCGCCGGTGATTTCGCTGCGCAACGCGCTGATCGGCCAGAATGCCACGAGCATCAGCGACCTGCAGACGGTATTCACCGACGACGAAATCCTGCAATACGCGCGCGATCGCACCGCGGTCTCCTCCAACTACAGCCTGACGGCCACGCGGCCGATGGGGCAGCGCTTCCAGTTCTCCGCGACCGTCGACGCCTCGAAGATCGACGCGACGCCGGCCTCGGGCGGCGTGCCGGCGCAACCGGGCACCGGCATGACGCTGGCGTACCAGGCGCAGATCTACGGCTCCAACCTGTGGCGCAAGGGTGATTTCAACGTGGTGAGCATCGCCTACGCGGATACCGAGACCGGCAAGATTGCCTCGCTCGCCGGCACGACGCGCATGCCGATCGGCGGCGACTGGCGCCTGGGTCCTCGCCTGACGATCGATCATCGCCAGTTGGCGAGCGACGGCAGCACCGAACTGTCGTTCCTGCCCTCGGTGCTGCTCGATTACCAGCACGGCCGGCGGCTGCTGCAGTTCGAGGCCGGCGGACAGCTGGGCAAGCGCGACTCCACGCTGCAGACGCAGAATACAAAGCGCTACTATGTGAGCCTCGCTTACCGCATCGGGTTCTGATGATGAGGCGCAAAGGATCGCTGTGCGCGCTGTGGCTCGCGGCGCTGTTCGCCAGCAGTGGTGCAGCCGGCCGCGCGCCGCCGCCGCAACCCGAGGAATACCTGGACGAACAAACCGGCGCCACGGTCGACATCGTCGATGCGCCGCTGGTGTTCGCGCGCGAACGCACCGAGCGGGCCGCGAACCTGCGCGACTACGTGACGCTGGCGGCCGCGTCGGTGAATCGCGCCGGCAAGCTCGAGTACGTGCTGGTCGCCTACGTGTGGTCGACGCTCGATCCGCGTTACGCGCCGGCCTCCGAACACGCCGACTCGATGCTGCTCGTCGCCGACGACCGTCGCATCCGCCTCGACAACAATGGCCGGAGCCCCTCCGACCTCGGCATTGCCCGGCCCGTGCATCCGCCGGCCGGGCAGGACATCCAGCCGCTGGTGTTTCCAACCGACCTGGCCACGCTGAGGTTCATTGCCGCGGCCCGCAACCTGGCCGTGCAGACGCAGCTGGGCGACGACACGGTGACCTACGACCTGTGGGATGACAAACGCGGCGCGCTCGATCGCTACGTGCGTTTCATGGACGGCGAGCGCTGATCACCAGGTTCGGTGGGTTGGCCGCGCACGGCCGGCGCGCTTCAGAAGGCGAAGTAGGGGCCGGTCGCGCCGGTGGTGGACTGGCCTTCGATCGCGACGTAGACGTTGCGGCCGAAAAAGAACGGCAAGCCCCAGTCGAATGACGTTGCGTCACCGAGCGGCCCCCCAATATTGCTGAAGGCGTTGTACGTCGGTTGCGCCTGCATCAGCGTCAGCCCGTCGGCGACGGTGAAATCGACCTGCTTGCTGGTGCTGCCGTCGGCGGCCTGCAGCGTGGCCGATAGTTGCAGCGGCGTCGCCGCTCCCGGGCAATAGAGCCCGCCAGCCACCGACGAGGCGCCGCAGACCGTGAACGCGTCGTCGAAATACAGCCCCTTCGACGCTGAATCGATGGTGCTGTGCGCGAGCACCTGGCCGTTGTAGGTGGTGGTCAGGAAACCCAGGGCATCCACCGGCATGATCGTGGCCGTGCCGAGCGCATTGTTGCTCTGCGTATTGATGCCCAGCACCAGCGAACCGCGCGCGCCGAACGAGCCGCCGGCACCGATGGCCGGCAACTCGACGATGACACCGTTGTTGTTGCTCGCAAACCGATACACCGGGTTCTGCAGCTGCAGCGAAGTGTCCAGCGTCTCGCCGCTGCAG
>JAFEDW010000171.1 GCA_018241455.1 Pseudomonadota bacterium
TCGACCTGCTGGTCGTCAACCACGGCATCGGTTCAGCGCACGAGCGGCTGGTGTGGGAGCAGGAGCCCGCGACCTGGCGTGAAACGATGCGCATCAATCTCGATGCACCGTTCGAGCTGACGCGCCGGACGGTCGGCGGCATGTGCCAGCGCGGCTTCGGTCGGCTCGTGTTCACCAGTTCGACCGCCGGCGAGAAAGCGGAACGATCGGGCAGCGCGTACACCGCATCGAAGCACGGAGTCATCGGCCTGGCGCGGGCCGTCGCGCAGGATGCCGGACCGTTTGGCGTCACGTCCAATGCCGTGCTGCCGGGCTGGGTGCGTACCGCGATGGCCGAGAAATCGGCGCGCGCGGAGGCGGAGCGGCGCGGCGTCAGCGTCGAGCAGGTGTGGCACGAGCGTGCCGCGATCTATCCGCAGAACCGGGTGCTCGAGCCGCGCGAGGTCGCGCAGGTGATCGCGTTCCTGTGCAGTGACGCGGCCGGCGGCGTGAACGGCGAGGCGATCACCGTCGCGCTCGGCGGCCTGTGGTAGAACTGGTCGCGCCGAATTGCCACGCCAGCGAAATGCGCATCGCCGAGCTGGATGTGCACGGCAGCCCCGAGGCCGCCTCGCGCGCGCTGGGCATCGCCTTCCCGCCGCAGCTGGCGCGCGCCGTGCCGACGCGCCGCATGGAGTTCCTCGCCGGGCGCCTGTGCGCGCGGCGCGCACTGCAGGCCGCGGGATACACCGGCACCGCGGAGCTGCCGATCAACGCGCGCCGCGGGCCGGTGTGGCCCGCCGGCTTCGTCGGGTCGATCGCGCATGGGGCTGAAACCGCGTGGGCCGTCGTTGCCTCGCAGCGGCACTATCGCGCGCTCGGCATCGATCTCGAACGGCTGGTGACGCCGGCGGCGGCCGCGGAATTGTCGGCGTCCGTGCTGTTGCATTCCGAAAGCGCGCTGGCGCGCGCGGCCAACCTCGGTTTCGAGCAGTTCCTGGGGCTGGCGTTCTCGGCGAAAGAGACGCTGTACAAATGCCTCAATCCGCTCACCGGCGCGGCCTTCGATTTCCTGGACGTCGAGATCGTCGAACTGTCGCCGGGCACCGGCGCGCTGCGCGTCGCGTTGCGCACGGATCTTTCGCCGGATGTCAGGGCCGGGGAGCAGTTCGTCGTGCGCTTCCGCATCGGGTCCGAGATCCACACCAGCACGAGCATCGCGGCCTGAATCAGGTGGCGAACCTCGGCGAGCGGTACGAGGTCAGGAACGCCGCATCGTTGTCACAGAGCTGGTAGTCGAGCGCGGGATGGACCGCAGCGCCATCCCGCCCGCGCGTGCACACCTGCTCGGTGGCGACCCGATGCATGCCCGCGCGCGGTGCCGCCGCGCAGCTGGCATCGGACGCGGCACGGAACACGATTTCACACGCATCGGTGTGGGCCAAGGCCGCGCGCTGCGCGCAATCCAGCGCGAGCATCCAGTTGTCGGCGGTGGGTTGCCGCAGCCAGACGCCGGCGATGCGGGCCTGCAACGCAACCTCCGCAAGGGCGAACTCGCCGATCGGACCCGCGGCGCCAGCGATCGCGAACGTCAACACGCGTGTTCCCGGGCAGCCGCGCAGGTAGTCGAAGAATGCCGCACCGCGCTCGGGCGTCGAGCAGCGTTCGACGAGCGTCGCGGCGCAGCGATCGGCGGACGAACGGTGCGGCGACAGCGACCACCACAGGTTGCGCGCGAGCCGTGGCGCCAGCCGCCAGTTGCGCTGCTGGTGATGGACGATCTGCCGCAGCGGCCGCAGCGGGCGCGCCCATGAATACGCGTTGCCAATCGGCGTGAAGCCCAGGGCGGGCAGGATGTCGAGCGCCATCTGCGCGCCGCCGATCGACATCTGGAAGTCGAATTGCTCGGCCAGGTGTTGGTGCAGGAAGACGCCGGCCCCGGGCTCGTCGGGCGCCGCCATCCAGTCGATCAGGTGCACGCCGTGGCGCTGATCGACGTTGACCGGCCACAGGCCAGCGTGCGCCACGATGCGGCCCTGGCTCTCGATCACGTACGAGCGCGGTTGATCGAAGTCCGGCCGGGGTGACCAGAATTTCCATTGCAGCATTGCGCGGTCGACGAACGGCAACGGCGCGCTTGACTCGAAGGCGCTCGCGGCGAGGATCTGCAATTGCAGCACGTCATCCGGCGTCGTGGGCCTGAAGGTCGGCGTCATCGCAACATCCAGTCGACGCAGAGGTCGAACAGCTGCTCGCGATCGTCACGACAGCTGAAGTGCTGGTCGGCGGCAGGCAGGTAGGCGACGGCGAGGCGCCCATGCGTTCGAAGCGGCGGCAGCATGCTCCAGAACTGGCGTGCGTGGTTGAATGGCGGCCCGCCACCCGCGCCCGGGTAGACGTGCAGCGTGCGCACGCCACGATCGGCCAGCGCCTGCACGGCGCCGGCGAATGCGTTGCGATCGCGGCCCAGCGAGCCCGTGGCAGCGGCGGCACCTGCCTCGTGTGCATCCCGCGGCCCGCGCCGGGCGAAGCGCGGCGCCTGCGCGCAGCGGCGCAGCCAGTAGCCCCAGGTGCGAAACGCCGGACCGTTGATCGAGATGAGGCCCACGATGCGCGCATCGTCCATGGCGATGCGCTGCAGTGTGTCGATATCGGCGCCCACGCCGAGCAACATGAAGCGGCGATCGGCATCCGTACTCGAGAGCAGGTCCATCGCGTCGAAGATGTCATTGGTGTCGGCGGCATCGGCGGATTCGCCCGCCAGGCGATCGCCGCTGTCGCCGCAGCCGCCCAGGTCGAAGCGCAGCGAGTTCAGGCCGCGCGCCGCCGCTGCGCGCGCCAGCTCGACGACGAGCCGTCGCGCGGCGGAGTCTTGCATGCGCGCCGACCGCGGCACCAGCAACAGCGGCCGCGCCGGCGCGTCGACAGCGGCGGTCGTGAGCACGCCAGCCAGCGTGCCGTTGCGGCCAAATTGCACCGCTTGCTCGCTCATTGGGCAGCCAGTGCGGTGGCCACCGCATCGACCGGGGTTGCGCTCGCGCGCGTGATCGTCACGGGCACCTGCCTGGCGCGCAGGCTCTCGCCCAGTTCGCGGACCAGCACGGACTCGTCCGGCGCAACCACGCTGATGCGCATGCCGGCGGCGAACTCGAGCCCGGCACGCAGGTCCGCGAAGGCCAGGTTGCGCCGCAGATCGGCGGGGAAGCGGTAGCCCAGCAGGTCATCCTGCGAATCGGGCGCGAGCCTTCGCCGCCCGAGCTGCTGGCGATGCCGCCGTTCCAACGCCGCCATGAAATCCGCGCCGCGAATGACCGGATCCCACAGCACCAGCTGCTGCAGCGGCGCGCGCACCGTGGCGAACGCCATGGCCGCGAGCAGCGCGCCGACACTCACGCCGACGACCGTGAGCGCGCGCGCTCCGCTCAAGGCGGACAGCTCGGCGATGGCCAGGTCGATGTCGCGCAGCCAGCGCAGGAACTGTCCGCGGCCGATCTCGCCCGCGGACTCGCCGACCCCGGTGTAATCGAAGCCCAGCACGTGGCGGCCGTCCGCGGCCAGCCGCCGGGCCAATGCCGACAACGCGGCGCGCGAGGCCGCGTGCTCGTGTGCGATCGATGGGCACAGCAGCACCGCCGCGTCGAGCGCGGCCGACGGGCGCGGCGCGTGATAGGTCGCGTACAGCGGCCGCTTCGGGTCGCCGAAGAAATACGGCGTCATGCGGCGCCGCCGTCGCGGCCCGCAGCCTGTAGCCGCTCAGCCAATTGCGCCAGGTTTTCCGCGACGAGCAAGCGTGCGTCCAGGCGGCGGCCCGACCGCGCCTGGACGCGCACGACGATTTCATGTGCGCCCAGCGGATCGCCGCCGAGCTCGAAGAAATTGTCGCGCCGGCCCACGGCCGGCACCCCGAGAGTGGTGCACCAAAGGTGGGCGAGCAATGCCTCCGTCGCCGAGCGCGGCGCGTCGGCCGCGCCGGGCACCGTCGCTGCGAGCCGATCGCGCGCGACCGCGCCACCGCTACGGGGCAAGTCGTTGGCCGTGACGACCGTGTCCGGGATGATTTCCTCGGCGCCGACGCCGTGCAGCGCGCGGCGGATATCGACGGCGGAGATCACGGCGCCATCGCGGGGAACGACAAAGGCCACGGGCCGCGCATCCGCGGCGCGCGGCTCGGGGTACACCAGCGCGACTTCGGCAACGCCCGGCAGCCGCGCGAGCGTCGCCTCGGCCTGCCCGAGCGGTGTGATGCCGCTGGGGCGCTGCGCGTCGTGTTGGCGGAATGGGTCCGGCAGGGCCTTCAAGTGGATCTTGCCGTTGTCGGTCAGCGGCAGTTGCTGCAGCTCGACGAACCAGCCCGGCACCATGTATTCCGGCAGCGCCTCGCGCAACCGGCTGCGCAGCTCCTGCACCTCGCAGCGCACGCCGTCACGCAGCGCGTAGTACGCCACGAGGTGCGCGTCGCCGGGCTCGCGTTCGCGCACCACGACGACACACTGGCGAATCTCGCGTAGCCGCGCGAGCGCATGCTGCACGTCGCCGAGCTCGATGCGGTAACCGCGCACCTTCACCTGGAAGTCGTTGCGGCCGACGTATTCGATGCGGCCGTCCTGCCGCAGCCGCACGACATCGCCGGTGCGGTAGATAAGGCCCTTTCCAGTGAACGGATTGGGCGCGAAGCGCTCGCGCGTCAGGTCCTCGCGCGAGAGATATCCGTGCGTCACGCCGTCGCCG
>JAFEDW010000172.1 GCA_018241455.1 Pseudomonadota bacterium
TAATCCAAGCAGCGCATCGATCGCCGCGTTCGCGAGCGCATCGCAGCGCTCGTTGCCGGGCACGCCCGAGTGGCCCTTGACCCAGTGCCATTCGATGTCGTGGCTCGAGGCGAGCGAATCGAGCTGTTCCCACAGGTCCTGGTTCTTGACGGGTTTCCGATCGGCGGTGCGCCAGCCGCGCGCCTTCCAGCCCGCGAGCCACTCAGTCATTCCGAGCCGCACGTATTGTGAGTCGGTGTACACGCGCGCGCGCACGCGGCGCTTCAGTGCATTCAGCGCGTTGATGACCGCGAGCAGCTCCATGCGGTTGTTGGTCGTCGCGGTCTCGGCGCCCGAGAGCTCGCGCTCCTGGCCGCGATGCATCAGGATCGCCGCCCAGCCGCCGGGCCCGGGATTGCCGCGGCAGGCGCCGTCGGTGTAGATATCGACGCGGTCGTTGGTGTCATTCATGTGGAGGGATGGGTCAGTCCATGTAGCAACCGGGTGCGCTCGCGGCGGCGCATGCGGAGCGGCGTCGGCGCGTACACGCGTTTGCGCGCCTTGAGCAGGTAGCCGCCGGGCGGCAGCGGGTTGAACAGTCCACGGCGCAGCATGCCGAGCGCCGAATGGCGCGGATCCGCGCTCGGCTCGCTCGGCGCCCCGTAAAGGTAATGGCGCGCGGCCGTCACCTCGTAGCCGAGCAACGTGAGCCAGTCCCGCAGGCGCCGCTCGGAGAGCAGGCGGCTGAATCCGGGCGGATAGCCCTGGCGGCTCGCGGCCGCGCGCAATCCCCACAGGCTCCAGGGCCGGAAGCCGAGCGCGATGAGCTGGCCCTCGCCCAGCAGTACGCGATCGGCCTCGCGCAGGATCGCGCCGGGGTCGGGCTCGATCTCGAGGCAGTGCGGCAGCAGCACCGCATCGATCGAACCGCTCTGGATCGGGAGGCCCGCGGGATTGGCCAGGATGTCGGGGCTCGAGCCCTCGCTCGCCGCCGCCGCGATCAGCGTCTGGCGACGCACGCGGCTCGATTGCATCAGCTCACGACCGGCGCCCCATGACCCGAGCTGCAATAGTTCGAGGCCAAACACGTCGTCGCAGACCTCGGCCAACAGCTGCGTCTCGGCGGCTACGACGGCGCGCCCGAGTGCCCCTGACTGCCAGGCCAGCAACGCGGGTGAATTTCTGGCCATGAACTCCCTAAGACTGTGATCGGCCGCCCAAAAAGGGTAGCAATTATGTGAACTTACAGGTTAAATAGCGCAGCCGGATCACACTAGGATCTGGCGCCCATACCGTAACATGTTATCGGCCCGGCACTGGGATGGAGCAAATTTGGTGATGCCGATTCGACCCTCGAACACAGTCCTGACCGGCCTGCTGGCGCTGTCGATGCTGGCCGGATGCGCCAGCCACCCGGCGGCTCCACCCAGCGCCGCCCCGATCGCGATTACCGCCACCCCGCCCGCGCCTGCGTCGGCCGATGGCGCGACGCCGGTCGCCGCCGCTGCGAGCACCGCGGCGCCCACGAGTGACCCGGCCGTGCAGGACATCGCCCCGGTCCAGTTCCCCGATCATTCATTCGTTTCGCCGATGGCGCCGGATTTGTTCGTGCGGCTGCGCGCCGGCTTCAAGCTCGAAGATGTGGACGAACTGCAGATCGACCGCGAACTCAACTGGTACGCGAACCACCCGGACTACCTCGAACGCGTCTGGGGCCGCGCCGAACACTACATGCACTACATCGTCGGGCAGCTCGATGCGCGCCAGATGCCGCTCGAGATCGCGCTGCTGCCGGTGGTCGAGAGCGCTTTCGAGCCCTACGCCTATTCGCGCGCCCGCGCGGCCGGCCTGTGGCAGTTCATCCCGGGCACCGGCTCGAACTACGGCCTGAAGCAGGACTGGTGGTACGACGGCCGGCGCGATGTCATCGCTTCGACGCGTGCAGCGCTCGATTACCTGCAGTCGCTGCACGACGAATTCAACGGCGACTGGCTGCTGGCGATCGCGGCCTACAACTGCGGCGAGGGCAACGTCGAGCGCGCGGTGTCGCGCAATGAGCGGCTCGGCAAGCCGATCGACTTCTGGCACTTGAAGCTCCCGGTCGAGACGCGAGCCTATGTGCCGAAGCTGCTGGCGATGCGCCGCATCGTCGCCGACCCGGCCGCCTACGGGCTGGAGTTCAGCCAGATCGACGATGCGCCCTATTTCACGCAGATCAACACCGGCGGCCAGATCGACCTGCAAGTCGTGTCCGAGATCTCCGGCGTCAGCAAGGATGATCTGTACGAACTGAACCCGGCCTTCCATCGCTGGGCGACCGACCCGACCGGCCCCTACAACCTGCTGGTGCCGATCGACGCGGCCGAAGGCCTCGAGCAGACGCTGCTCAGCCTGACGCCTGAGCAACGCATGCGCGTGGCGAGCTACGAAGTGCGCCGGCATGACACAATCGCCGGCATTGCCTCGCAGTACGCCACGACGCCGGCACTGCTGCGCCACCTGAACAACCTGTCCACGAATGAGAAGCCGGTCGTCGGCAGCACGCTGATGGTGCCCTCGGCGACGATCCAGCTGCCGGAGAAGGCGATGCGCGCCGCCGCGCTGTTCGATCGTCCCGGCCGCCTCGGCCGCGGCCGTTACGCGCATCGCGGCCTGCACGTCGTGCGCCGCGGCGACACGCTGTTCGCCATCGCCCATCGGCTCGGCACCGACGTGCACACGCTCGCCCGGCTGAACAACATGGACGTCAACGATCCGATCCGCGCCGGGCAGAAGCTCGTGGTCGCGGGCCGCGCGCCGAGCGCCGGCTCCGGTGGCGGCGCGCGCGGCACGGCCAGCGCCGGCAGCGGCCGCCAGATCACCTACACGGTGCGCCGCGGCGACACGCTCTACGGCATCGCCCGCATGCTGCAGGTGACGGTGCGCGAACTGCTCGGGTGGAATGGCATGGAGAACGGCCACTCGATCCGCCCGGGACAAAAACTGGTGGCCTTCGTCAGCTCACGCGGCTGAACCGGCCGATTTGATCTAGAGGGGAGTTGCAGCATGGGTTTGCTCACGGGCAAGCGCGCCCTGATCGTTGGCGTCGCGACCGACCGTTCGATCGCCTGGGGCATCGCCCAGGCCATGCACGAACAGGGCGCCGAACTCGCCTTCAGCTATGCCAATGACCGTTTCAAGGAGCGCGTCGAACCGCTGGCCGCCTCGATTGGCTCGACGCTGCTGATGCCGCTCGATGTCACCGTCGATGCCGAGATCGATGCCGCCGCTGCGAAAGTGAAGAGCGCCTGGGGGCACCTCGACATCCTCGTGCACGCCGTGGCCTTCGCGCCGCGCGAGGCGATCGAAGGGAGTTTCACCGCCAACACCTCGCGCGAGGCGTTTCGCATCGCGCACGATGTCTCGAGCTACAGTTTCACGGCGCTGGCGCGCGCGTTCGCGCCGCTGATGCAGGGTCGCCATGGCGCGATGCTGACGCTGTCGTACCTCGGCGCCGTGCGCTCGATCCCGAACTACAACGTCATGGGCCTCGCCAAGGCGAGCCTCGAGGCGAACGTGCGGTTCCTCGCCTACGACCTGGGGCCCTCGGGCATCCGCGTCAACGGCATCTCGGCCGGCCCGATCAAGACGCTGTCGGGCGCCGGCGTCGGCGGCTTTCGCAAGATGCTCAACTACGTCGCCAAGGTCGCCCCGCTGCGCCGCAATGTCACGCTGCAGGACGTCGGCAACGCGGCGATGTTCCTGTGCTCCGACCTCGCCGCCGGCATCACCGGCGAGATCACGTATGTCGACAGCGGGTTCAGCACGGTGGGCATGAGCTTCGCGGACGAAGCCGGCGAGTAAGAGAACGGTTAGGCGGTCGCTGCCGTTGCGGGGGAGCGCCCGGCATCGTCCGCCCAAAGCGAGTTACGGGGAGCGACGGCGGACGATGCCGAGCGCTAGACACGCCTGTCGCTCGCGCGCTCCATGAACCTTCTCGTCTTGTTCCAGTACCTACTCGCAATTCCGGATTTGCGAGGCTTCACTTGTCGTCGAATTCGATCTGGCGCGCGCCCTGGTGCGCATTCGCAGCCGCGTGGCTCGCGGGCTGTGCCGGCAACGGCATGGGGCTCGATGCCGGCGGTCGGCCGTTGCCGCCGGGCGGTTCGGGCGGCGGTGAGCTGACCGCCGACTTCGACTCGATCCAGCAGCACGTGTTCACGCCGATCTGCACGGCCTGCCATGCTGGCAGCAACGCACCGCAGGGTTTGCACCTCGATGCCGGCAACAGCTACGCGCAGCTGGTCGGCGTGCCGAGCGTCGAGCAGCCGACGATCCTGCGCGTGGCGGTCGGCGATCCGGACAACAGCTACATCATCCAGAAGCTCGAGGGCCACGCCGCCACCGGCGCGCAGATGCCCTTCGGCGGACCGCCGCTGCCGCAGGCCACCATCGACGTCATCCGCCAGTGGATCAGCGCCGGCGCGCTGCGCACACAGGACCTGACCGGCGAGCCGAGTCCACCGTGATGGGCGGTCCACGCACGCTGCGCTCACTGAATTGGCTGTGCGGCGCTACCCTCGCTGCGCTGTTGCTCGCGACTGCCTGCCTGCTCACACCGCGCAACGCGTCGGCCGAACCGTACCTGGCGGTGCAGAACGGCTACAAGTGCGTCGTGTGCCATGTGAACCCGACCGGTGGCGGGCTGCGCAACAACTTCGGCGTGATCTA
>JAFEDW010000173.1 GCA_018241455.1 Pseudomonadota bacterium
CCGTCGATGGTCGTGAAGATCACATCGTCGGCGTGCGCCACCGCGGTGGTGCGAATCCTGCCTGGCCATTGCGTGCGCCACAGGCGCGTGCCGGCGTCGGCGCGCACTGCGTGGAACGAACCGTCGCCGGCGCCCACGTAGAGCACGCCATCGACCAGCAACGGCCGCGGCGACTGCCGGTCGTAGTCGTAGACATTGGGGTTCGGCGGGACGCGCGTGCTGCGGCCATCGCCGAGGTCGTAACGCCACTGCTCCTTGCCGGTGGCGCGATCGAGGCGATACAGGAAGCCGTTGTCGCACACGTAGAACACCGCATCGGCAGTGACCAGCGCTTCGCCGTAGATCGGCCGGCCCGGAACTTGCGTCCAGGCGATCGAGCCATCGGCGATGGCGACGGCGGCGAATACGCCGTCGGTGTTGCCGACGTAGGCGTAGCCGTCGCGCACGGCCGCGGTGGCATAGATCGCGCCGCCGAGCCGCCGCTCCCACAGCGGACCGGGGCCGGCTGGAGAGTTCGGCTCCGGAGCACACTTGGGCAGCGCGCTCGCGCGTGTGAATGCCACGGACTGCTGCGGCTCCGGCAGCAGGCCGGCCACGTGCAGCGTCGCGCCATCGCGCACCAGCTTGAGGCCGGCGCCGGCAATGGCAAACCCCGCGCTGCCGGCCGGCTCGAGCGTGCCGATCGCGATGCC
The DNA here is from genome assembly GCA_018241455.1 of Pseudomonadota bacterium. Classification (GTDB taxonomy): domain Bacteria; phylum Pseudomonadota; class Gammaproteobacteria; order Steroidobacterales; family Steroidobacteraceae; genus FEN-1191. Next base: position 693 of record JAFEDW010000173.1, read on the forward strand.
GCAGTAGTCGAGGTTGTCCAGGTAGAAATAGGCCTTGAGCCGACCGTCGGCTGCCGGCCTGAACTCGAGGCCGAACACGGCATGGTTGTCGCTCGTGCCCGCCTCGCCGCGCCATGGGCCGGCCAGCCCAGCGTCCTGCGCCTGGGGCAAGACGCCCAGCGCCTTCGGCGCAGCGGAAACGAACAGCAGCAAGCCCAGCAATAAACCCGACAGTCGCAGCATCATGCAGCCCCGCCATGCGGCCCGTGGCCGCGAACGCCGGGCATTGTCCGCCGCGCGCGCGCCACAATGAATGGCCCGAACGACGCGCGTCTGGCACTTTTCGACGACGCAAAAAAAAGGGGAGACGGCTTTGGGCCGTCTCCCCTTGAGTGTCAGCCGCGAATCACGCGGCCTTTGAGTTCGCTTAGAACTTGTAGTTGGCGCGCAGGTAGTAGGTGCGGCCGAGCGGATCGGCGTAGCGGCCATCGTACCCAGCCTGGTTGCCACCACCGGCGTTCTGCAGCGAGAGCGGCGGATCCTTGTCCGCCAGGTTCTTGATGCCGACCGTCAGGTTCACAGCCTTCGCGATGTCATAGGAGGTCTGCCAGTCGAAGGTGTAGTAGGCCGGCACGCTCAGGCAGCAGAAGTCCACTGCTGCGCCGAAGGCCGTCGGGCTGCTCGGGTCGTCCGCGAACACCGCGCCGTCGCCGACGTGCGCGATGTCGGTGTAGCCCGACTTGTAGTGCATCGACAGCGTGTTGGCCCACTTGCCGGTCGTCAGGCCGACGGACGCCTGCATGACGGTCTTGAACACCACGGTGTTATCCGGGCCAAAGATGCCCAGGTCGGTGTTCTTCGCACCGCCGTCGGTGTAGGTGTAGTCCTGCGTGAGCATGTACGTGCCCGACAGGCCAGCGTTGAACGTGCCCCAGCTGCCCGCGTCGGTGCTGTAGCCGAAGTTGAAGTCGATACCGGAGTAGTTGGCTTCACCGCCGTTGAACGGCACCTGCTTCAACGCGATCGTCGTGAACTGACCAACCGGGTCGGTGTACGGGCTGATGAACAGGTACGAGTACTGCGACGGGTTGCCGTAGGCCAGCTGCTCGCTGATGCCGGCGGACTGGATCTGGTCCTTCACATGGACGTTCCAGTAGTCAGCCGAGAAGAACAGCCCCTTGACCGGGTCGACGCGCACGCCGAACGTGTACTGCGTGGACTTCTCTGGCTTCAGGCCATTCGCGCCCGAGGCGCCGTTCGGGCCAGCGACCAGGTCATACTGCGCGTTGCCCGGCAAGCAGCCCGGCGCGCCCGGAATCGGGCAGGCGTAGCTGCCGGCGGTCGAGCCGTTGAACGACAGCGTGCCGGCGATATCGGTGATCTCGGGTACCTTGAAGCCGGTGCCGATCGAGGCGCGGAACGCCAGCTTCTCGATCGGTGTCCAGCGGGCCGACAGCTTGTAGGTCGCGTTGCTGAATGAATTGCCCAGGTCGCCCGAGGGCAGGCGGTCATACAGCCCCTGCGCGTTCGGCACGGAGGTGTCATAGATCGTCGTGCTGTGCACCTTGTCGTAGCTGTCGTACCGCACGGACGCGATCGTGTTCAGGTTGTCGAGGAACGGCAGCGTCGCCTCGGCATAGATGCCTTCATGCTTGCGATCGCCTTCGAAGTTGACGGCGCCGCCGCCGCCGCCAAGCACCGCGTCGGTCGTGTTGGGCTGGTCGACGGTGCCGTTGCCGGCCTGCAGCAGATCGCTGTAATCGGTCTTGGTGCGCGTCGTGACGTACTCGGCGCCGATCGAAATGATCGACGGGCCGCCCGTCAGGTCGAACATCTTGTGCTGCGCGTTCGCACCGATCGTGTTCAGGTCCGTATACGTGGTCGAGAACGGATCGTGCAGGATCGTCGCCTTCAACGCGCTCTGGCCGGTGCCGAGCACCGGGTCATAGGCGCCCGTGGCGACCGCAGTCGCGAACTGATCATAGTCCAGGTAGCCGCCCGCGGCGGTGTCGGTGAACTGGCCATGCGAGGCGACGGCATTGATATGCAAATCCCAGCCGGCAAGCTTGGTGTCGAAGCCCACGGCAATGTGGCGCGTCGCATAGCCCCAGTCGTCGGTACGGCCACCGGCCGAAACCGCGCGATAGCCGAGCGTGGCGCTGCTGACGTCGCAAGCCGGTTGGGGGGCCGCGCCGCCGCAGTCACTGAGGCCGTTGCCGAGGTCTCCCGGATAAGTGTAGCCGTTGGCGCTCAGGTACGGCACGACATAGGTGTTCCACAGCGCCGGCAGGCGCGTCGGGCTCAGGCCCAGCGGCTGCGCCGGCGCGGCATAGCGCGCGGTGAGGTCGAACTGCGAAACGATCGCCTCGAACCAGAACTGACTGTTGTCGTTGACCTGGAACGTGCCACGCAGCAAGCCGCTGTCACGCACGTACGGCGGAACGTCTTCCACCGTGGCCGCGTAATTGAAGCGGCAGGTGGTGTTCAGCGGATCGGAGACCAGCACGTCGGCATTCGGGTTGCCGCAGTTGCCGTTCAAGTTGTAGTACGGGTTGTACGAAGCGCCGATCGCACCGATGATGATGTTGCCCGGCTCGGTGTTCGACGTGCGGGTGTTGAACACGTAGGTCGTGCCGCCCGAGTTGAACTTGAAGAAGCCGCCGCGGCGGGACACGTCGCGATCGCTCGCGTTCAGCACGTTCTGCACGTCATGCGTGTAGCTGAACAGCAGGTTGTACCCATCGCTCTTCAGGTCGCCGAAGCCCTTGGTGATGCCGGCGCTCCAGGCGCCGCCGTTGTGCTGGTCGGGAACGGACGCGTGGTAGAAGAAGTTGCCGTCGGTGGTGTTCTTCTTCGTGATGAAGTTGACCACACCGGCGACCGCGTCAGCGCCGTACAGCGCCGAGGCGCCGTCCGTCAGCACTTCGACGCGCTCGATGGCTTCCAGCGGGATGCTCTCGAGGTTGACGGCCGAACCGCCGCCCAGGCCGTTGTTCAGCGAGTAGCCAGCGATGCGCTGGCCGTCGAGCAGAACCACGGTGTACTTCGAAGGCAGCGAGTGCAGCGCGGCGGTCGTCTGGCCCGCGCCAGCGCCGTTCACCGAGTTCGTCTGGCCCACGAAGCCCTGCATCGCAGGCAGCTTCTGGATCAGGTCGCTCGCGGAGGTCAGACCGGTCTTCGCGATATCCTTCGACGTGAGGATCGTGACCGGTAGCGGCGTGGTGTCCGCGCGCTGAGCAATGCTCGAACCGGTGATGACGACCTCTTCCAACGCTTCGTTGGCGGCTGCGGTGTTATCCGCGGCCACGGCTGCCGACTGGAATGCGAGGAAGCCGACTGAAGCCGCCGCCAACATGGCGACGGTGCCGGCGCGATGCCGACGCAGCTCCTCCACAATCCGAACATCCTTCTGATAACTATCCATGCATGGTCCCCTATAAAGATACGTTCGAAATGTCCCCAGCATCCCGCTCGTTCTTCGAAGCGCAGGCGGCCCGCTGTTGACGCAGGCACACATGTGTTGCAGAACTTGCCGGATATTAGTGGCGCGTATTAGACACCTATTTCGGTGATGCCACAACGTGTGGTGGCGGCACAACATAATCGGCCTTTAAGGCCTGAAATCCGATGTGGCGGACGAACACTCGGGCGGAATCGGCAGTCGATCTTGCGGATTTCGGGTGGTCGGATGGGCCCCCTCCAGGCCAAAGACGTTGCATGAAAGATACAAAGGCATGAAAAAAGGGCGCCCCCTTGCGGGAGCGCCCTTCATAGGCCAACGGCCTTCGATAGTGCGCTACTTGCCGGCGCTGTAGCGCAGCTCCAGGCGATAGCTCGTGCCGAAATTGCTGTAGTTGAAGATGTTGTACGGCTGCGCGGTGTTGCCCGGATAGGTGTGGTCAGCCGGCGGCATCGTGTTGAACACGTTCACCACGGTGCCGGTCAGCAAGGCGCGCGGCGTCACCTGGTAGCCGATCTCCAGGTTGCACAGCGTCTGCGGCGGCAGGTCG
>JAFEDW010000174.1 GCA_018241455.1 Pseudomonadota bacterium
GGCACGACCGGCATCTACATCGACGATACGCCGATCCAGATGCGCGCGCTGGCCTTCAACCCGGATGAGGCGCTGCCGAAGTCCTTCGACATCGAGCGCGTCGAAGTGTTGCGCGGTCCGCAGGGCACGCTGTTCGGCGCCGGGTCGATGGGCGGCACGGTGCGCTACATCACGACGCAGCCGAGCCTGCACAAGGACAGCGTGTACAGCCGTGAAGAGGTTTCATTCACGCAGGGCGGCGACCCGAGCTATGAGGCGGGCATCGCCGCCGGCGGACCGCTGATCGACGGCACCTTCGGGGTGCGCGTCACCGCCTGGTACCGCAAGGACGGCGGCTGGATCGACCGCATCAATCCCGACACGCTCGCGCTCGAGGACAAGCGCACCAACCACGACGAGACCTCGCTGTTCCGGTTGGCCGCGATCTGGGCCCCGAACAGCAACTGGACGCTGACGCCGAGCTTCTACTACCAGAACGAAAAGAAGAACGACGTCGACAACTACTGGGTGCTGTATTCGAATCCGTCCAGCCATCATTTCGTCAGCGCCAACCCGACGCAGCGTTACTCGCCCGACAAGCTGTACATGCCGTCGCTGAAGATCGAGGCGGACTTCGACAAGGTGCACCTGATCTCGAGCACCGCGTACTACCACCGCGATGACCTGACCGGTTACGACGGCACGATGTACAACCTCGGCTTCTACCAGAACTTCTTCGCCTTCGACCTGCCGCAGCTGTTCCTGGACGGGACCGGCATGCACCTGAATGATCCGGCCTACAACCCGCCCGGCATTCCCGGTGCCGAGGGCTACCGCGCGCCGGCCACCGTCAACAACAACCAGCGCAACTTCACGCAGGAGATCCGGCTGCAGTCGGTCGATGACAACGCAAAGCTGACCTGGACGACCGGTCTCTTCTACAGCGTCAACAAGCAGGAATACCTCGAGCAGATCCATGACCCGCAGCTCGGCCAGTTCCTGCAGGCCATCTACGTTGGTACCGGCAACTCCCTCGGGCCCACGGCGACGCCGAACGACTACATCCTGGATTACTTCGGCATCGGCTACGACCCCGGCTATCCGACCGATTCCTATTTCCTGCACACGAATGCCAAGGACGAGCAGATCGCCTGGTTCGGCGAAGGCAGCTACAAGTTCACCGACCGGACCAAGCTGACCGTCGGGGCGCGTTACGCGCGCATGAAGTTCGACTTCAACTCGGCAACCGGCGGCCCGCAGCTCTATGACAGCAACGCCTACCTGAGCAGCAGCCGCAGCGAGAACGCGTTCACGCCGAAGGTCAGCCTGCAGTTCCAGGCCGATCCGAGCGACATGTATTACGCGACCTATGCCAAGGGTTTCCGTCCGGGCGGTGGCAACAATCCGCTGCCGATCGTTGCCTGCGCCGAGGATTTCGATCCGCAGCACCTGGATCTGCCGAACGGCGCGCCGACGACCTTCAACTCGGACACCGTCGACAGTTTCGAGGTCGGTGCGAAGAACAATTTCAACAACCGCTTCAAACTGGCGAGCAGCGTCTACTACATCAAGTGGCACAACATCCAGCAGACCGTCGTGCCGCCGGTTTGCCAGATTTCCTTCATCTCGAACCTCGGCGAGGCGACTGCCAAGGGCATCGACCTGCAGGCCGACGTGGCGCTGACCGACAGCTTCACGATGGAGCTGACGGCGGGATACACCGACGCGCGTTACACGCGTGACTCGCGCATCTCGCTGAACCCGGACGTTTCACCGATCGTCGTCAGCGGTGACGCCATCTCGGGCCAGGGTGGCCAGCCGAATGCGCCGTTCACCGGTTCGATCGGACTGGAGTACAAGTTCACCGCCTGGAGCAGGGATTCCTTCCTGCGGCTCGACTACGAGCACAGCGGTGCGCCGAAGTGGCTCAGCGCTTCGCAGGATCCGGCGACCGCGCAGTATACCGAGACGAACTACGCGCTGCCCGCGACCGACTTCATGACGCTGCGGGGCGGCGTGACATTCGGTGAATGGCAGGTGGCGGCCTTCATCGACAACCTGACGGACACGCATCCGGTTACCAACTACGACTTCAGCATCAGTGCCGGCGACCCGTTCAATACGACGCAGCGGAACTACACCTTCCGGCCGCGGACGATCGGCCTGACGTTCACCTACCGAAAGAAGTAGTCATCGACTCCTCGAGGTCACGCCGCCAGTGCGTGACCTCGAGGGGCAGACCGGCCCACGGCCGGCAATCCGGAGTCCACGCCAATGACGCGCAATCGCAACGGCCGTCCGTCCGACCGCGAGCTGGGCATGCACCGCGCCATCACGCGGCGCGATTTCGTGCAGGGCGCGGCCGTCGGCAGCGCGGGACTGCTGGCCGCGGGCTGGCTGCCGGGCTGCGGGCCGCGCGACGCGACAGCGCCGCTGGCGGCGCAGGACCGCCCGGGGTACTACCCGCCGAGCCTGACCGGGATGCGCGGCAGCCATCCGGGTTCGTTCGAGAACGCGCACGCGCTGCGCGATGGCACGCTGAAGACCGAACCGGTCGAGCTGCGCGAGCAATACGACCTCGTCGTCGTTGGCGCCGGTATCAGCGGATTGTCGGCCGCGCACTTCTACCTTGGCGCAAACCCCAAAGCGCGCATCCTGCTGCTCGACAATCACGATGATTTCGGCGGCCACGCGAAGCGCAACGAATTCGACCTCGGTGGCCAGCTGCGCCTGCTCAACGGCGGCACGCTGCTGATCGACAGCCCGCGCCCGTACAGCGCCGTCGCTGATGGCGTGCTCAAGGCCATCGGCATCGACGCGCCGGCGCTCGCCAAGGTCATCCAGCAGCAGGATCCGGATTTCTACAAATTCCAGGAGTCTTCGCGGTCGGCCATCTTCTTCGATCGCGAGACCTTCGGCGCCGATCACCTGGCGGTCGGCTTCCACCACAAGCCGTGGGCGGAGTTCCTGCACGGCGCGCCGCTGTCGGATGCCGCCAAGCGCGATATCGAGCGCATCGAAGCCGGCAGCGAGGATTACCTGCCGGGGCTGAGTTCGCTGCAGAAGAAACAGCGGCTGCTGAAGATGAGCTACCGCGATTTCCTGCGCGACCACGCCAAGGTCGACCCGCAGGTGCTGGCGCTATACCAGGCGCGTACGCAGGGCGAGTGGGGCGTCGGGATCGACGCGGTGTCGGCGCTCGACTGCTGGGGCCTCGGCGCGCCGGGCATGGCGGGACTGAAGCTCGATCCGGGTTCGATTCCGGGCATGGGCTTCACGCCGGCGGGTTATGCCGATACCGGCGGATCGACGCGGCTGCATTTCCCGGACGGCAACGCCACGATCGCGCGCGGCCTGGTGCGACGGCTCATTCCGGCGGCGGTGCCCGGCTCGACCGTGGAGGACCTGGTTACCGCACGCGCCGACTACGCACGGCTCGACCGCGCCGACCAGCCCGTGCGCCTGCGCCTCAGCAGCACCGTGGTGCGCGTGTTGAACGACGGCGCGCCGGACCAGGCGCGCGGTGCGCGGGTGACCTATATCCGCGACGGCCGCGCGCTGACCGTGCGTGCGCGCCACTGCGTGCTCGCCTGCTACAACATGATCATTCCGTACCTCGCGCCAGAGCTGCCGGCGCGGCAGAAGCAGGCGTTGCACGAACTCGTGAAGGCGCCGCTGGTGTACACCAGCGTTGCGATCCGCAACGCGCGCGCCTTCGACAAGCTCGGCGTGAAGTTCATCTACGCGCCGGGCGGCTACCACACCACGGCGCGACTCAACGCGACCGTCGACATCGGCGCCTACAAGAGTCCGCGCTCGCCCGACGAGCCGACGCTGGTGTGGATGACGAAGACACCGTGCAAGCCCGGGCTTTCCGAGCACGACCAGAATCGTGCCGGGCGCGCTGAACTGCTGGTGACGCCGTTCGAGGTGTTCGAACGCAACATCCGCGAGCAGCTCGGCCGCATGCTGGGCGCCGGCGGCTTCGATCCGGCCAGTGACATCACGGCGATCACCGTGAATCGCTGGCCGCACGGCTACGCTCCCGAACACAACTCGTTGTGGGAACCCGAGCTTCCGGAGGCCGAAACACCGCAGGTGGTCGGCCGTGCGCGTTTCGGCCGCATTGCGATCGCCAATTCGGATTCCGGCGGGGGCGCCTACACCGACGTCGCGATCGACCAGGCTTACCGCGCCGTCAATGAACTGCTGGGCGACGCCTCCGGCGCATGACATGCTTCACCGCACGCCCATGGCCTTGTTGCCGAGCGCGACACACGCGCCCTCGTACTATGCGGCGACGGTGCGGGAGAGCGTCGCGGCCACGCCGTTTGATGGCAGCGCGAGCTGTGATGTCTGCGTAGTAGGTGGCGGGTACGCTGGGCTGTCGACGGCGCTGCACCTGGCGCGCCGCGGCGTCGCGGTCACGCTGCTCGAGCAATCGCGGCTCGGCTGGGGTGCCTCGGGGCGCAATGGCGGGCAGGTGCATGTCGGCATGCGCCGCGAGCAGGCCTGGCTCGAGGCGCGCGTGGGCGAGGCCGACAGCCGCCGCCTATGGCAATACGCGCTCGAGGCGCGCGCGCATCTCGACTGGCTGATCGACACCTACAACATCGATTGCGACCTGCGCCTCGGCTACCTGCACGCCGATCATCGGCCGCGCTATTGCGCGGACACGCGCGCGC
>JAFEDW010000175.1 GCA_018241455.1 Pseudomonadota bacterium
CGGCCGGCGCACGCTGGTGCCGGCCAAGATCAATGATGCCGACGCGCAGTTCATGCTCGACAGCGGCGCGTTCTGGAGCACGCTGACACTGGCGGCCGCCAGGCAATACGGCCTGTCGGTCAACTACACGCAGATGCCCGAACTCACCATCGTCGGCGCGAGTGGCTCGATTCCGGCCGGCATCACGACAATCAGGAACTTCTCGATCTTTGGCATCCCCTACAAGAATGTCGATTTCATCGTCATCGGGTCGGAGATCAACGAGGGTTCCGCCGGCCTGATCGGCCAGAACCTGCTGCGCTATGCCGACATCGACTATGACCTCGGCCACGGCCGCGTGCGGCTGTTCATCACGAAGGAATGCCGCACCGCCAACCTCGCCTATTGGGTAACGCCCGGTGACAAGTTGTCGGTGGTCAAGATCGAATCCACCGATATCCGCGCGCCGCATACCATCACCACCGCCTACCTCAACGGCGAACGGATTCGCGTCATGCTCGACACGGGCGCGCCAACTTCGATGGTCTCGCTGCGCGCCGCCCGCCGCGCAGGCCTGACACCGGACAGCGCGGGCGTGGAATCGGGCGGCGTCGACTGGGGGCTCGGACAACGACGATTCAATACCTGGATCGGACGCTTCGCCAGCTTCAAGATCGGCGACGAGGAGATCCAGAACGCGCGGCTGCGATTCGCCGATGCCGATTTGCCGACGGACATGTTGCTGGGCGCCGATTTCTTCCTGTCGCACCGGATCATGGTTTCCAACAGCCAGGACAAGCTGTACATCACGTACGCCGGCGGGCCGGTATTCGACCTGCGGCGCAGGCCATCGACGCCGGCGGACGACGATCAACCGAAGGACGCAGCCGGTTACGCGCAGCGCGGCGGCATCTACGCCGCGCGCAATATGCTGGACCGTGCGCTCGCGGACCTGGACCGCGCCTGCGAACTGGCACCCGAAAACGTCGACTACCGGCTCGCGCGCGCCCGCTTGCGGCTACGCTCGGGCCAGTTCGACCAGGCGCACCAGGACTTCGACCAGGTGCTGAAGTTGCAGCCCGCCAATATCGAGGCGTTGCTGGCGCACGCTGCGCAGGACATCCGCCAGCGCGACTACGCCGCTGCCGCCGCCGGCCTCGACCGGCTCGATCAACTCGTGCCGCAGGCATCCGAGCAGCGTGTCGAGCTGGCGCAGCTGAATTTCGCGGCCCGCCGGCCGGAGGCCTCGATTCCGCAACTCGATCAGTGGATCGCACTGCATCCCGACGACGCCAACCTGCCCGGCGCGTTGAACGACCGCTGCTGGGCGCGCGCGCTGGTGGCGCGCAACGGCAGTGACAGGCGGCTCGACGATGCGCTGGATGACTGCAATGCCGCGCTGCGCCGCCGCTCCGGCACCGCGGCGTTTCTGGACAGCCGCGGACTGGTTTACCTGCGCAAGGGCAAATGGGACCGCGCAATCGACGACTACAACGCCGCACTCGCCAAGCGGCCGAAACAGGCGTGGTCGCTCTATTGCCGCGGCGTTGCCCGCATCCACAAGGGTCTGAAGGCCGACGGGCAAGCGGACATCGACGCGGCCGTCGCCGCGGATGCGCACATCGCCGATGACGCGGGCTACTACGGCATTGCGCCGTGATTCACGGGAATTCCGGCCGGGCGCGCAGCGCCTGTTCGTAGGCCCGGTTGATCTCAGCCGACTTGCGTTCGGCCACTGCCCGGATCTCAGGGCCAAGGCGCGTCACCTTGTCGGGATGGTACTGGCTGATCAGCGCGCGATAGGCGCTGGCAATCTCGGCGCGCGTCGCCTGGGCTGATACACCGAGCACGCGGTGCCAGGGCGCTTCGCGCGCCCCGGGCGGCGGCGCAGATCGCGGCGGCATGCCATCATCAGGCCGCCGTTCAGCGTCGCGCTTTCCGCCGCGATCGAGCAGCCAGCTCACCGCGACGTAGCCCGCGACCGTGCACAGGAACGACACCGTCAGCTCGCTGGTCGTCATGCGGCCAGGGACTCGACCCGGTGCATGAGCGCCTGGAGCTTCCGCCACTGCGCCCCGCCTGGTTCGTCGGCGGCAAGCTCGGCATGCACGCGCCGCCTCAGCACGGCGGCCAGCGCGCGGCGGCGCGCGGCGCCGAACCGGGACTGCGCAAACGACAGCGGATCGCCTGCCGCCTGCTGCTGCAGGCTGATCTTGCGCACCAGGTTGATCGCAAACGGCGGACACAGCAGCAGATCGACGGTCAGCATCGCACAGGCACGCGCCCCCAGCTCCAGCCTCGATCGTGCGTGCCACAGCCAGGCAGCCATCGACAGGTTCAACACGTAGATCGCAGCCAACAGCAGCAGCACCTCCAGGCCCGGCCCGTAGGCGTACAACAGGGCCGGCAACGCCACGGCGACCAGCAGCAGCAACACGACGACGCCGAACTGCAGCGGCTGCAGCGCCCGGCGGAACGCCACCGCCTCGACGCGCTCGGACGTCGCGGGCGCGGGCGGTGCGCCACCCACGTTATCGGTCGACGCGCGCGACCAGCAGACGCGCAGCAGGCGCGCGGCCGGCAGCAGCGGGTTCGGCCACAACAGGCGACGGCCAAGCAGCAGCTGGCCGCCGCCGGCGACGTTGTGCCAGCCGCTCAAGCCGGTGGCGAACAGCAGCTCGTCGCCGTACAGCAGCAGGCCGGAGTCGAGCAGGTACAGCAGCAGCGCGCCGACGACGAAGTAAAGCTCAGCTTCCTGCATCGGTTGTTCTTGCAAACCGCTTACGCAACCACGCGCCGATGCCGACCACCGCGGCCGCAATCGCCTTCCACGCGGCGGCCAGGAATCCAGCCAGCACGCCCCACAGTCCTTTCTTCGTCGCGACCGCGGCGGCACCGCCCAGGATCAGCGCCGCCAGCCCGTACTCGGCCACTTTGTCGCCCGGCTGCCACTCGGCGTAGGTCTCGCCCGCGTTGAACGCGTAGCCCTCGAGCACCTGGTCCAGCTGCGCCTCGCTCGCCGGCAACTGCCGGGTCGATGACACCAGCACGACCGTCGTGTGGCCGCGGCGCCCGAGTATCTTGGTGAAGAAGTTGGCGTTCTCATGCCCATTGCTGGACAGCAGCGTGGCCCACTCGAGCCGCTTGGTCGCCGCGTTGTAGGCTGGAGGCGTCGCCCAACCCGTGACATGCAACGGCTCCCAGCCGCGCTGCTTGCGCTCGTCGTTGGCCGCTTCGGTGTTCTGCTGGAGCGATTTCAGCAGCGCGTCGGCGTCGATCTTCTCGTCATCCTTGACGTAGCCACCGTCGTCGAATTCCAGGTAGGCGGTCCACTCGCCTTCCGCCGGCGCGATCATCACTTCCTGCCCATCGCCGAGGTTGTGGTTGAGCTCGAGGAATTTCTTCGTGTCCGCGCGGTCGAGGTAGACGAAACCTTCCGGCACCTTCAGCGTGGAATTGCCGGCAATCGCCTCGCTCGCCGGACCCTTGACCCAGTGGAGCGCCGCAAACTGCCTGTCCTGCTCGTCCTGCTGCGTCGAACCGGATGCATCGGGTGCGCCCGCATCGGCCGCCCGCGCGGGCGGCGACTGCCAGGCCCCGGCCAGCACCAGCAGCGTCAGCCAGCGTAGCGTTGTCTTCATGGCTCAACTCCCCTTCGTTGCCGGCACGAGGCGGATCAGCCCTTCCTGCGTCGTGCTCGCGACCAGCGTGCCCTGCCGCGAGTACAGGCTGCCGCGCGTGAAGCCGCGCGCGCCCGAGGCGCTCGGGCTGTCGGCCGCGTACAGCAGCCACTCGTCCATGCGTACCGGACGATGGAACCACATCGCGTGGTCGATGCTGGCGAGCATCAGCTTGCCGCGGCCGAGATTCTGCTGGTGCCGCACCAGCGCCGCGCCGAGCAGGTGGAAATCGGAGGCATAGGCCAGCAGGCACTGGTGCAGGCGCTGATCGTCCGGCAGCTTGTCGACGGTGCGGATCCACATGTACTGCCGATTGGCGCCGGCCAGCGTCACGCTCGCCGACACCGGCACGGGCTTGAACTCGATCGGCCGCTCGTGCAGGAACTGCCGCAGCCGCGGCGACAGGCGGTCGAGCAGATCGGCGTTCGGCAGGCCCGAGTCGGGCAGTTGCTCCGGCGTCGGCACGTCAGGCATCGGGAACTGGTGTTCGAAGCCGCTCTCCGGCACCTGGAACGAGGCCGAGCAGTTGAAGATCTGCTCGCCATGCTGGATTGCCGTGACGCGGCGGCTGGTGAAACTGTGGCCGTCGCGGCTGCGGTCGACGAAATAAACGATCGGAGCGTTGAAGTCTCCACGCCGCAGGAAGTAGGCGTGCAGTGAGTGCACCACGCGGTCGTTCTCGACGGTCGCGTACGCCGCCTGCAGCGCCTGGCCGAGCACCTGGCCGCCGTACACCTGCGGGCTGCCGATGTCGCGGCTCTCGCCGCGGAAGATGTTCACCTCGAGCCGCTCGAGTTCCAGCAGTCGCAGCAAGCCGGCGAGCCGCTGATCCATGTCGTGTCAGCCCGTCGCCACGCCCAGGCGCTTTTGCATCGCCGGGCTGGTGGTGGTGTATTGCAGGAACTGCTTCTTCGCCGGGTACAGGTGATGCTGCACGGCGAAGGCCGCCAGCGCCGCCTCGTGGAAACCCGACAGGATCAGCTTCTTCTTGCCGGGATA
>JAFEDW010000176.1 GCA_018241455.1 Pseudomonadota bacterium
CCGCGCGCTGCCCCGGGCTGAATTCCTGGCCAGGCTCGCGCAGGGCCTCGGTTCTTGAATGGCGTTTAATTGCATTGCGCGAGGGCTTTATGCAGAATTCGCGCCCCTTGGGTCGATTGTGAGCGGCATGGCAAAGGAAGACGCCATTCAGATGGAAGGCGAGGTCGTCGAGACCCTGCCCAACACGACATTCCGCGTGCAGCTGAAAAACGGGCACGTGGTGACCGCGCACATTTCCGGCAAGATGCGCAAGAACTACATCCGCATCCTCACCGGCGACGCCGTCACGGTGGAAATGACGCCCTACGACCTGAGCAAGGGCCGCATCGTCTATCGTGGGCGCTGAGGCCTGACCCAGGCACCTACCCGCCGACCGGGCCGGCCCTGGGCTACGCCGTCATTTCCGGCTGCGGCGCCGGCACGCACTCGATGCGGAGTCCCTGGCCGTCCGCGGCCAGCGTGATCAGCGCCTGCCCGCCGCCGCTCAGCTTCCCGAACAGCAGTTCCTCGGCCAGCGGTCGCTTGACGTGTTCCTGGATGACGCGCGCCATCGGCCGCGCGCCCATCTTCGGGTCATAGCCCTTGGCGGCGATCCAGCGGCGCGCCGCTTCATCGACATTGAGCGTGACGCCCTTCTGCTCGAGCTGCGCCTCGGCCTCGACCAACAGTTTCTCGACCACGCGCTCGATCGTCGCGGCATCGAGCGGCGCGAACTGGATGATCGCATCGAGCCGGTTGCGGAACTCGGGCGAGAACAGCCGGTCGAGCGCCGCCATGCCGTCGCTCTTGTTGTCGGACTTGACGAACCCGATCGAGGCGCGGCTCAACTCGAGCGTGCCGGCATTGGTCGTCATGACGATGATGACGTGGCGGAAGTCGCTCTTGCGGCCGTTGTTGTCGGTCAGCGTGCCGTGGTCCATGACCTGCAGCAGCAGGTTGAACACTTCCGGGTGCGCCTTCTCGATCTCATCGAGCAGCAGCACGCAGTGCGGATGCTTCGCGATCGCCTCGGTCAGCAAGCCGCCCTGGTCGAAGCCGACATAGCCCGGCGGCGCGCCGATCAGGCGCGACACGGTGTGGCGCTCCATGTACTCCGACATGTCGAAGCGCACGAACTCGATGCCCATCGTGATCGCGAGCTGGCGCGTGACCTCGGTCTTGCCGACGCCAGTGGGTCCGGCGAACAGGAAGCTGCCGACCGGGCGACGCTGGTCGCCGAGTCCCGAACGCGCCATCTTGATCGCCGAAGCCAGCGTGCCGATGGCCGCATCCTGCCCGAAGATCACGAGCTTGAGGTTCCGCTCGAGGTTGCGCAGCACGTCGCGGTCGGAGGAGGACACGGTCTTCGGCGGAATGCGCGCGATGCGCGCCACGACATCCTCGATGTGCTTGATCTCGACGCGTTGTACCGCCTCGCCGGTGGGCTTGAGGCGCAGTCGCGCACCGGCCTCGTCGACGACGTCGATCGCCTTGTCGGGGAGCTTCCGGTCGTTGATGTGCCGGTCGGCGAGTTCGGCCGCGGCGCGCAGCGCTTCGGGCGCATAGCTGACGCTGTGGTGCTCCTCGAACTTCGATTTCAGCCCGTTGAGGATCTCGATCGTCTCGGCGACCGAAGGCTCGGTCACGTCGATCTTCTGGAAGCGCCGAGAAAGTGCGTGATCCTTCTCGAAGATACCGCGGTATTCCTGGTAGGTGGTCGAGCCGATGCAGCGCAGCTCGCCGCTGGTCAGTGCCGGCTTGATCAGGTTGGAGGCGTCCATGACCCCGCCCGAAGCCGCACCGGCGCCGATCACGGTATGGATTTCGTCGATGAACAGGATCGCGCCCGGCTGCTTCTTCAGTTCGCTGATGACACCCTTGAGTCGCTTCTCGAAATCGCCGCGATACTTCGTGCCGGCGATCAGCGCACCGAGGTCGAGCGCGTAGATGATGCTGTCGCTGAGCACGTCCGGCACCTTGCCCTCGGTGATCAGGCGCGCGAGACCTTCGGCGATCGCGGTCTTGCCGACGCCGGCTTCGCCGACGTACAGCGGATTGTTCTTGCGCCGGCGGCACAGTATCTCGATCGTGCGCTCGATCTCGAGCGAGCGGCCGATCAGCGGATCGATGCGTCCGGCCAGCGCCTGCGCGTTCAGGTTGGTGGTGTAGCGGTCGAGCGCGCTGCCGCCTTCGCCGTCGCGCTCGCCTTCGGCGGTCGGGGTTTCGTCCGCCTCCGGCTTGCCATCGCCGCGCGCCATGCCGTGCGAGATGAAATGCGTGACGTCGAGCCGCGTGATGTTCTGGCGCGTCAGCAGGAACACCGCGTGGCTCTGCTTCTCGCTGAAGATCGACACCAGCACGTTGACGACGCCGACTTCCTTGCGGCCGCTCGACTGCACGTGGAACACCGCGCGCTGCAGCACGCGCTGGAAGGCGATCGTCGGCTGCACCTCGCGGTCCTCGCCCTCGCCGAGCTGCGGCGTGTTGGATTCGATGTGCGTACGCAGGTCTGCCGCCAGCTTGTCGGGATTGCCGCCGCAGCCGGTGAGCACCTCGCGCACCTTCGGCGCATCGAGCAGCGCCAGCAGCAGCTGCTCGACGGTGAGGAATTCATGCCGCTGCGCGCGCGCCTCGCGGAACGCCTGGTTGAGACAGAATTCGAGTTCGCTGGACAGCACCGCGATTTGCTCCTTCCGATCAGGCCTGCTCGAGCGTGCACAGCAGCGGATGCTGGTGCTCGCGCGAATAGTGCGTTACCTGCGCCACCTTGGTCTCGGCGATCTCGTAGGTGAACAACCCACACTCGCCCTTGCCCTTGGTGTGCACTTCAAGCATGACCCGCGTCGCCGCCGTGCGGGCCATCGAAAAAAACCGTTCCAGCACGTCGACGACGAATTCCATCGGCGTGTAATCGTCATTCAACAGCACGACGCGATACAGCGGCGGCACCTTGGTCTTCGGCGCCGCCTCGGCCACTGCGACCCCCTGCTCGGGGGATTCCTTCGGATTGCCCATGTGTCAGCGATTATAGAGCGAGCCAGCGCCGGTCGCGTGGCACCGACGGGGCCGGTGGCTTAAGACTGGCCAACCGGCCAAGAAGTTCGAAAAAACAGACAGTTGAGCCACGCAAGCAACGGGCCGTATCATGGCTTGATATGGGCTGGTTGGAAGAACTCAAGTCACCGGGCGCGCTGCCGGCATTGCTGGCCGACCAGGGTCCGCGACTGGCGGCGGCGGTGCTCGCCGGGCTGCTCGCCATCCAGGCGGGCCTGGTGGTCACCTCGCAGAACCGCGGGAGCGGTGCGCGCGAGGGCCCTGGAGCAGCCAACGAAGCCCGACGTCCGGGTGCCGATATGCGCCGACCCACGCTGCAGGTGCCCGCGATCGTTGCCGCGCACCTGTTCGGCGATGCCGCTCCGGCAGTCGGCGACGGCAACGCCCCGCAGACCGCGGCCCAGTTGGTATTGGCGGGCGTCATGGCGGTACCCGATCCCAAGCGGGGCCTGGCGATCATCGGCCCGAGCGCCGCGGCGGCACGGCTGTACACCGTGGGCATGGCGGTACCAGGCGGCGTGAGACTGTATTCCGTGTACCCTGATCACGTGCTGCTCGAACGCGACGGCGCGATCGAATCGCTGCAGCTTCCCAAGAAGTTCGTGCAGCCAGCGCCGCCGCCGCCGGTGGTGGCGACCGGCCCGCAGACGCCGGCCCAGCGCCTGGCGGCGCTGGCCCAGGGGAACGGTGCGCTGCTCGGCGGGCTGTTGCGCGCCACCCCGGTGATGCTGGGCGGCAAACTCAACGGCTTTCGCATTTATCCCGGCAGCCGCGCCAGCATGGCCACATTCAACCAGCTCGGCTTGCGCGCCAACGATGTGGTCACGGCGGTGAACGGCACGCCGCTCGACGACGTCAACCGCGGCAATGAAATCCTGCAGACGTTGTCGTCGGCGGCGACGGCCACGCTGACCATCCAGCGCAACGGCCAGCAGCAGGACGTGAACCTCAACCTTGCGACCGTGGCCAATGATGCCGAGAATGCCGCCGCGCAGGCGGCGGCCGCGTCGCGCCGCGGTGGCGCTTTCGGCGGACCGGTCGGCGGACCCGGCGGATTCACCGGCCGGGGCGTGCCGGGCATGGCTGGCAGCGTGGCGGCTCCAGGCGTGGTTGAAGACAACAACGCACCGCCCACCGACGCCACGCCCGACAAGGCGCCCAGCGACCAATAGAAGCGATCATCCGATGCCCATTTCGCCTGCCAACGCTCCGTGCCGCGCCCGTTTTCCCGGCACGATGACCGCGGTATTGGTGGCCGCGCTGGCGCTGGCGGCCGGCGTGCCCAGCGGCGCCCAGCAGCAGGGCCAACGCATCACCCCTAATTTCCGCGACGCCGACATCACGCAGCTGATCGACCTGGTCAGCCAGGCGACGGGGCGGAATTTCATCATCGCCCCCGGCGTGCACGCGCAGGTGACCTGGCTGTCCGGTCCCGGCACCGCGATGACGCCGGAGCAGTTCTACCAGGGATTCCTGTCGGTGCTGCAGGTGCACGGCCTCGTGGCCGTACCGTCCGGCAGCGTCATCAAGGTGCTGCCCGACACGAACATGCGCCAGTACCCCTCCGATGACCTGCCGGGCCATGTGAGCTCGTCGTCCGACGAGGTCGTGACGCAGGTGGTCG
>JAFEDW010000177.1 GCA_018241455.1 Pseudomonadota bacterium
GTCACGGCGCGCCTGGCCGACCGATTCAGCAATCCGGTGGCTGACGGTACGGCTGTTTCGTTCAACAGCGAAGGTGGACACATCCAGCCTTCCTGCACGACGACCAGTAACTCCACCGAGAGTGGCTTCTGCACGGTGAACTGGGTGAGCGCCAATCCGCGTCCGACGGTGGGGGCGGGTGGCCGCGCGGGTCGTTCGACGCTGATGGCCATGGCCATCGGCGAGGAATCGTTCGTTGACGCCAACGGAAACGGCGCGTTCGATAACGGTGAAACCTTCACCGACCTCGCCGAGCGCTTCCGCGATGACAATGGGGATAGCGCATACAACGCCGGTGAATTCTTCTACGATTTCAACAACAACGGTACGCGTGATCCGGCTGACGGCATCTTCAATGGTGTGCTGTGCAACGACACGACCGGCCGCTGCGATTCCACCAAGCAGTCGACCGGCATCGCGGCCAACAACTTGATCATCATGTCGGGCAGCACACCCGACAACGTGTCCCCTGCAGCCGGAACCACGCTGGCCGCGGCGAGCATCGCCGCGGGCATCAAGACCTATTACTTCAGCATTGCCGACGTGAACAACAATCCAATGCCCGCCGGCACGGTGGTCAGCGCGACGGTGCAGGGCACGGGCCTGTCCATGGCGACGCCCTCCTCGTTTACATACCCGTGCACGACCGAGCCCTTGACCTATGCGTTCACCGTGACGATATCGGGCTCGGCCGGAACAAGCGGCCTGCTGGTGCTGGACGTCAAGACCGCGGGTTCAGGCGGCAACGGTGCGGTCGAAACGGTCATCAACTATCCGTTCGCGGTCGGACCCTGAGCTTCTTGCCCATATCGCGGCGATGAGCCGCACACCCAGCGGCCGCCCTCGAGGCGGCCGCTTTGTTTCTGGCGCCGTCCCCGGCATGCTAGGCCGCACATGATCGGCAGCAGCAACGTTTTCCTCATCGGCCCGATGGGTTCGGGCAAGACCGCCGTCGGCCGCCAGGTCGCGCGTCTGCTCGACCTGCCGTTCATCGACAGCGATCATGAAATCGAACTGCGCACCGGGGCCGACATCCCGTTGATCTTCGAGCGTGAAGGCGAGGCCGGATTCCGCAAGCGCGAGCGCGAGGCGATCGCGGCGCTGACCGCGCGCAGCGGCGTGGTGCTCGCCACCGGTGGCGGTGCGGTGCTGGATCCGGACAACCGCCGGTTGCTGGCCCAGCGCGGCTGGGTCGTGTACCTCGAAACCTCGGTGGCGCAACAGGCCGAGCGCGCCGGACGCACCCGCCATCGCCCGCTGCTCAGCAGCGGCGATCCACGCCAGCGGCTCGAGGAACTGATGCAGGTCCGCGAACCGCTGTACCGCGAGACGGCCGATTTCGTCGCCGTGACGACCCGGCGGCGCGTCGCCCATGTCGCGGAGCAGATCGTGCAGGCCTATCGGGACGCGAGCGCCAACCACTAGCCGTACGCGGTTATACTTGCGGCCCCGACGCCCGCGGCCGCATGCAGACACTCACCGTAGAGCTCGAAGATCGCTCCTACCCGATCAACATCGGGGCCGGGCTGTTGCGGCAGCACTCGCTGCTGCAGGCGGCGCTGCCGGCGCGCGAAATCCTGCTGGTCAGCAACACCACCGTGGCGCCGCTGTACGCGCCGGCGGTGAGGGCCGCGCTTGCCGACCGGCGCATCGTCGAGGTGATCATGCCCGACGGCGAGCAGCACAAGACGCTCGCGACCGCCGGGCGCGTGTTCGATGTGCTGGTCGCGAATCGCTTCGGGCGCGATGCGCTGGTGCTGGCGCTCGGCGGCGGCGTGGTCGGCGACCTGGCCGGATTCGTGGCCGCCTGCTACCAGCGCGGCGTCGATTTCGTGCAGGTGCCGACGACGCTGCTGGCGCAGGTCGATTCATCCGTCGGCGGCAAGACTGCCGTGAATCACCCTGGCGGCAAGAACCTGATCGGCGCGTTCCACCAACCGCGCGAAGTGCTGACCGACACCGACGTGCTGCAGTCGTTGCCGGAGCGCGAACTGCAGGCCGGCCTCGCCGAAATCATCAAGTACGGCATGATCTGCGACCTCGCGTTCTTCGAATGGCTCGAGCGCAACATCGATGCGCTGCGCAAGCTCGACCCGATCGCGCTGGCCTATGCGATCTTCCGCTCCTGCCAGATCAAGGCGCAGATCGTCGGCCGCGATGAACGCGAACACGGCGAACGTGCGCTGCTCAACCTGGGCCACACCTTCGGGCATGCGATCGAAGCGGCGACCGGCTACACCGAATGGCTGCACGGCGAGGCGGTCGGCGTCGGCCTGCTGATCGCCGCCGGACTGTCACAGCGCATGGGCAAGTTGTCGACGACCGACCTCGCGCGCGTCGAATCACTGCTCGGTCGCGCCGGGCTCCGCACCGAGGCGCCGCAGATCGGCGCCGCCAGGGCGGCCGCGTTCATGAGCGTCGACAAGAAGGTCAAGCAGGGACGCGTGCGCCTGGTGCTGCTGGCGGGCCTGGGCGGCGCGTACATCTCGGGTGATTACGCGGACGATGCGCTCGAAGAAACGCTGCGCGAGCGGTTCGGTGCATGAGGGCGCCTACATGAGGGCGGGCAAATGAAGCCTGGCGAAAGACCTGCGGGAGCACTGGCCGCCTACGCCGCGCACGATGAGCGCTCGCGCGGGCGCCGGTACCCTGAGCCGCCACCAGAATATCGCGGTGAGTTCCAGCGCGACCGCGATCGCATCATCCACAGCAACGCCTTCCGCCGCCTCGCGTACAAGACGCAGGTGTTCGTCAACCACGAAGGCGATTTGTACCGCACGCGCGTCACGCACTCGATCGAAGTGGCGCAGATCGCGCGCTCGATCGCGCGCGCGCTGGGCTTGAATGAGACGCTCGTGGAGGCGATTTCGCTGGCGCACGATCTGGGGCACACGCCTTTCGGTCATGCCGGCCAGGACGCGCTCAACGAATGCATGCGCGAGTTCGGCGGCTTCGAGCACAACCTGCAGTCGTTGCGCGTCGTCGACGAGCTCGAGGAGCGCTATGCCGCGTTCCAGGGTTTGAACCTGACGTTCGAATGCCGCGAGGGCATCCTCAAGCACTGCGCGCTGCCCAAGGCGCGCGAACTGGGCGATGTCGGCCGACGTTTCGTCGACCGCACGCAGAGCGGACTGGAAGCTCAGCTCGCGAATCTCGCCGATGAAATCGCCTATAACAACCATGACGTGGACGACGGCCTGCGCGCCGGCCTGATCACGCTCGATGACCTGTGCGAAGTGCGCCTGGTGCGCCGGCACGCCGACGCAGTGCGCGCGGCCTACCCGCAGCTGCCGCCGCGCCGCGCGATCCACGAAATCATCCGCCGCATGATCAACGAGGTGGTGATCGATGTGATTCGCACCAGCAGCGAGTTGCTGCGCGTCGCGGCGCCGCGCGATATCGACGCGGTGCGCGCGCACAAGGGCGCGCTGATCGCGATGGACGAAGACATCGGCGCGCAGCACCTGGAATTGAAGCAGTTCCTGCGCGAACGCGTGTACCGCCATCATCGCGTGCTGCGCATGACCAGCAAGGCCAAGCGCGTGCTCGAAGCGCTGTTCGGCGCGTTCATGGGCGACGTGCGGCTGATGCCGGAGGAATATTGCGACGCCGCGCGCCGCACCGAGGCGGCCGAAGGCCCGCGCGGCCGCGCCCGCATCGTCGCCGACTATGTCGCCGGCATGACCGATCGCTACGCGATCCTCGAACACCGCCGGCTGTTTGATCCCGCCGAACGCACCTGAGGAAGCAGCAGAGCCGATGAAGAAGGACATACCCGACCGCGAACGACTGATCTTCGCCCTCGACGTTGCGGATGCGGCCGCCGCCCGCAAACTGGTCGACCAGCTCGGCGACGCCGTGCAGTTCTACAAGATCGGCCTCGAGCTGTTCATGGGCGGTGAATATTTTCCGCTGCTCGACTGGCTGGTCGCGCGCAACAAGCGCGTGTTCGTCGACCTGAAATTCTTCGATGTGCCCGCGACGGTGGCGGCTGCGGTGCGCCAGTTGCGCGATCGCGGCGTCACGTTCACGACCGTGCACGGCAACCAGTCGATCATGGAGGCGGCCGCGGCAGCGAAGGGTGATGTGAAGGTGCTCGCGGTCACCGTGCTCACGAGTCTCGATCGCGGCGACCTGGATGACCTGGGCTTCAAGTGCGATGTCGAGCAGCTGGTGCTCTCGCGCGCGCGCCGCGCGCTCGAGGCCGGCTGCGATGGCGTCGTGTCGTCAGGACTCGAGGCGCAATTGCTCCGCCAGCACATCGATTCGCGGTTGCTGGTGATCACGCCGGGAATCCGGCCGGTGGAAAATCGTCCGAGCGATGACCAGAAGCGCGTGGTTTCGGTCGAACAAGCCCTAAATTACGGTGCCGACTACATCGTCGTCGGTCGCCCGATCCGGGACGCGGCGGACCCAAAAGCGGCCGCCGAGCTCATCCAGCGCCAGATTTTGGCCGCCAGGCAGGGGTCAAGTCCGGCTTTATAGCCAGATTGCAGCACTTTGGCCCGAATAGAGATCATTTCGGGCTGTATGCAATAAAAACAACGGGTTGACTCTTCGCTCGGCCCGGCGATCTTCCTTTCCCAGCGACCGCCCCTGGGCGCGCT
>JAFEDW010000178.1 GCA_018241455.1 Pseudomonadota bacterium
AACCGCGGAATACACGGCGTCATAGGTGTAGAGTTCAATCGTGGACGGCGGGAACATCACACTCGTGTCGTAGAGCGACTGCCGATCCGTCAACGCGGATAGCGTGTCGGTCCCCACGATCGCGTGAACGTGCGCGATATTGCCGAAGTCCTTTATTTTGCCACCCATCGAACAACCTTCCAGCCGGAGATGCGGAAAGTGCTCGAGCAGTTGGCTCTGGATCCTGTAGTAGCCCAACGTCGACCAGTAGCTCACGTCGCTCTTGTGGTTGCCGCGCAGCGGTTGCGCTTCCGAATGGATCGCGATCGGACTGAAATCTGTCTTTAGATAATCAATGCCGTAGTCCCGCACTACGCGCTGTGTCTCGGTTTCCACCCACGACCTAGCCTGATCGTTCCCCACGTCGATTTGAGCAGTCCAGTTGATGTTGTCGACAGCAGCGGGGGCGCTGTCTCGAGCGGCGAAAATCGGCACGTGTGTGAACCAGCCCGGATGCGCCTCGTACGTCAGCGCACCCGGATCCGTGGATGTGCTCGCCTGGGTCCAGGCCATCCACAATCCAAAATGCATGCCATTTGCGTGCAGAAAATCAGCGATCGGCTTTGCGCCATGTGGGAATCGACTCGGGTCCCATCGCCAGTCCCCGGACTGCGGAAACCACATTGCATCCACCAAATAGGTCTCGAAACCCAGGCTCTTGGCGAGCTGCGCGCTGGCCAGCACATCTTGCTCGGTCTGAGTGCCTGGCTGGTTGCCGTCATAGTAATAGGCATAGCCCAGGGTAGGTAGTGGCAGTGCGTCATCGCGCCGCGGCAGCAGTGAATCGAGCACATAGCGATGCAGCGAATAGGAACCGTCGGATTGCGCGCCGCGATACGCGCCCAAAATCGCCTTCGGAATCTCCAGTGTCTCGCCGTTGTCGATGTCAGTGAGAAAGTCGGATTCCAATCCCACGGATAAATCGAGAGCGGTCTCGCCTTCATCCTGGACAGCGTGGCCACGTATTTGGCCCGCGCCGGAAAAAGCCCAACCGACGTACAGACCCTGCGTCTGGTCGACCTGAAACATCAGGAATGGGATCTGAGTCTGCCGATCCTCTTGGATGAAATCGACCTTGCCGCCGTCGGACGGGCGGCTGGGTACGACTGTCTCCCATGCTTCGCCTACGGGCTGGCTTTGAGTGCCACCCGCCATCAGTGCATCGCTACCGCCCCTGAATACCTGCGTGGACTCCACGTAAGCTGCCTTCGGTGGATGAATCTTGTCGAGCTGCAAGCTCGGATGTGCCCCGACGGTAATCCGACCGCCGGAAAGGTTCTTCAGGTACTGCGTGTGCTCCACCGGTCCCCGGCCTCGCGGAGCGTGCCACAACGAGAAATATTCCAGGTGCGGATGCTTGGACTGATAGCTAAGCCGCAGGGTGCGTTCGCCGTCGTCCCAGCTTGCGCCGACGTACTGCCACTCCACGGCGGCGGCCGTACCGTCCGCCGAAATGCCCTGCGGCGGCCGAATGGAAATCGGTCGATGTACCCAGTTCCACGTGCCAGCCGTTGCGCGCAACTCGACGATCGCAGGTCGTGCATCCACGAGCGCGATCCTGACTTGCGTATCGCTTGTCCCGAGAGTCCAGCCACTTGTGCTCTCCCGAGTCCACGCACTGGCCGACACGCATGACAGTACCCAGATCCCGATCGCAGCGAGTCTTGCGCCGTTCACGTTGCACCCACGACGTTGTGCGTCTGAACACCGAGGCCGTCGATTCCAAGTTGCAGTTGATCGCCAGCGCGAAGATATCTCGGGGGTTTGCATCCCATTCCGACGCCTGGCGGAGTGCCGGTGGTCACGACATCGCCCGCTTCGAGCCGCATGAAGCTGGAAATGTAGGATATGAGATGGGCGATGCCGAAGATCATGTGCCTGGTCGAGCCCTGCTGCTTGCGCTCGCCGTTGAGATCCAACCACAACGATAGATTGCCCGTGTCCTGTATCTCATCGGCAGTCACCAGCCACGGCCCGAGCGGACCAAACGACATGCATCCCTTGCCCTTCATCCACTGGCCCCCACGATCCAGCTGAAACGAGCGCTCTGACACGTCGTTGCAGACAGTGAATCCCGCAATCACATTCGGCGCGTCCTTGATCGACACATAGGACGCCGGCGCGCCGATGACCACGGCAAGCTCCACTTCCCAGTCCGTCTTGCTCGAACCCCGCGGAATCACGATGTCGTCGTCCGGCCCGACGATGCAGGAAGGCGCCTTGTTGAACAGTATCGGCTCGGTCGGAATACTCGCGCCTGCTTCCGCAGCATGATCGGCGTAGTTGAGTCCGACTGCGATGAAGTGGCGCACCTGGGCCACTGGCGCGCCCAGTCTTGCGTCTCTCACCCGAGGCAAGCCAGTGACATCAGCGGCCCGCAATCGATCCAGCGACGCCGAAGAGAGATATGTTCCGCAGTAGTCCGGCACAAGGCTCGACACATCGCGGATCTCGCCATCGCGGTCGACGATTCCCGGTCGCTCTCGCTCATATTCTCCGAATCGCACGAGCTTCATGCGTGACCCGCGCCGCCCAGCGATGTTGTATTTGCGGTCACCTTGCCGCGGACTCGACTTCAGCCATCAGGCGGTCCGTGGACAATCCATAGCGTTCCTGCAGGACCGCGACGACGCCGCACTCGAGGAACCGGTCGGGCAACCCCACGCTCTTCAACGGCACCTGCAACCGGGCCCGGAACAGGGTCTCCGCGATCATGGTCGCCAGGCCACCACGCACGACGTGATTTTCGGCGCTCACCACCGAGCGAACCGACGACGCAAACTCCGTGATTGCAGTCGTATCGAGGGGCTTCAACGTAGGCACGTGCAGTACACCGACAGAGAGGCCTTTCTTCCGCAACTGCATGGCCGCATCGAGTGCTCGCTCCGTCATCAGGCCGGTGGAGACAATGCCGACGTCGGTACCGCTCAACAGGAGGCGGGCTTTGCCGATCTCGAAATTGCAGGTCGACTCGAAGACAATCGGCACTTTGCCTCGCAGCAACCGCATGTAGACGGGCCCCTGGTAGTCGGCGATGGCGCGGGTCGCCGCCATCGTCTCCGTTGCGTCGCAGGGATCGATGACGACCAGATCGGGAACCATGCACATGAGTCCCGTGTCCTCGGTTGCCTGGTGCGTGCCTCCATAACCGGTCGTCAATCCCGGCAGCCCGGCAATGATTTTCACATTCGCGCGCGCGTGCGCACACGCTATCGCCACGAAATCGTACGCTCGCCGCGTTGCAAATACGCCGTACGTGGTGGCGAATGGCACGAAGCCCGTGCGCGCCAGCCCGGCCGCGATCGCGACAAGGTTCTGTTCTGCCATACCCACATTGAAGAACCGGTTCGGGTGTGCGTCACGAAACGGATGGATGTCCGTGTATTTCCCTAGATCGGCTGTCAATCCAATGATGTTCGGCCGGCTTGTACCAAGCTCGGTCAATGCCACGCCAAATGGCGCATCCATTGTCGGGCGTGGCCCTCCCTGCTCATCGAGCCCCATGACTTTTCCGTATGCAGGTGCACTCATTGCGCTGCTTCCTGATTCAGCTCCGCGGCCAGCAGATCCCATTCGGTCGAGTCGACCCGGATGAAGTGCGACTTTTCGCGCACTTCCAGCGAGCGAATACCGCACCCGGGTTTCGTTCGCAGAATAATTGCGTGTGGCTTCTGCCGGCGGGACCTGCAACGCGCCAATGCTGCGACGACACTTCCCATGTCATTCCCATCGATTTCCTCTGTCTGCCAGCCAAAGGCGCTCCACTTTTCGCGTATGGGCTCCATGTCCAACACGATCGGTCCATCGGCCTGGATTCCGTTGCAATCGATCAATGCGACGAGATTGTCCAGGCCAAAATGACTTGCGGCCATCGCGGCCTCCCATGTGGCGCCCTCCTGCAGCTCGCCATCGGAAAGTTCGCAGAACATTCGCGCGTTCGTGCCACGCATGCGCTCGCCCATGGCCATCCCAATGGCCTGACCGAGTCCTTGGCCCAGCGATCCGCCAATCATTTCCACTCCTGGGGACGTGTCGAGCGTGGACATGGCGAGGCGGCTGTCACTTGCACCGTAGGTGTTGAGTTCCGTCAAGGGAATTACGCCGGCCTCGGCCAGCACGGCCCACAGCGCTATTGAATAGTGCCCTGTCGACAGGATGAATCGGTCACGCCCCTCACGCTGCAAATCGGCAGGGCTCCAACGCATTTCGTGGAAGTAGAGCGCGGCCAGCGCATCCGCGATCGCCAATCCCTGCCCAAGGTATCCCTGCCCCGGACCGCGCGCCATTCGCACCATGTGGCGACGCATGTTGAGCGCACGGGCGCGCAATCCATCCAGTACCGCTTGATCCACCTCTACCGACTGCATACCCGACTCCATGCTTCCCGACTTCAATCCTTGTCCAAGCCGCCGCTCGCATTCACTCGCGCCGCGGTGATGTAGCCCGGCGCATCCAGCAACAGCCACACGACCACGTTGGCCACTTCGGCAATCTCGGCACGACGTCCGAGTGGCACACGACGGGTACGCTCGTCGAGAAACTGGTCGACATCCGTGCGTCCCTCGATCCGGGCCAGTTCGATCTCGGTGAGCCG
>JAFEDW010000179.1 GCA_018241455.1 Pseudomonadota bacterium
CTCCACGCTCGGCTGGCCCGATCGCACGGCCGAGCTCGAGCGGTTCTACCCGACCAACGTGCTGGTCACGGGTTTCGACATCATCTTCTTCTGGGTCGCGCGCATGATCATGTTCGGCCTGAAGTTCATGGATGGGGCCGTGCCATTCCGCGACGTCTACGTGCACGGCCTGATCCGCGACGGCGAAGGCCAGAAGATGTCGAAGTCCAAGGGCAACGTCATCGACCCGCTCGACATCGTCGACGGCATCGGCCTCGAGGCGCTCGTCGCCAAGCGCACCACCGGCCTGCTGCAACCGCGCATGGCGCCGGCGATCGAGAAGGCCACGCGCAAGCAATTCCCGGATGGCATCGCCGCACACGGCACCGACGCGCTGCGTTTCACGTTCGCATCGCTGGCCACGCATGGCCGCGACCTGCGCTTCGACCTGGCGCGCGTCGCGGGCTACCGCAACTTCTGCAACAAGCTGTGGAACGCGGCGCGCTTCGTACTGTTATGCGTCGAACAGAGCGGCGCGCTCGACGCGGATGGCGCGGTGGAATTGTCGACCGCCGACCGCTGGATCCGCTCGCGGCTCGGCGCGACGATCCGCGCGGTCGATGAGGCGATCGCCGCCTACCGTTTCGATTTCGCCGCCACCGCGCTGTACGACTTCAGCTGGCACGAGTACTGCGACTGGTACCTGGAGCTGTCGAAACCGGTGCTGCAGGGTGCCGGCGGCAGCGCCGCGCAGCAACGCGGCGCGCGCGCCACGCTGCTCACGGTGCTCGAGGCGCTGCTGCGCGCGCTGCATCCGTTGATGCCGTTCATCACCGAGGAGATCTGGCAGCGCGTCGCGCCGTTGGCCAATGCGCACGTCGCAGCCGGTCCGGACGCCGGCGCCGAAAGCATCATGCTGGCGCCGTGGCCGCAGGCGGCCGTGTTCCCGGCCGATGCGGGAGCCGAAGCCGAGCTGCAGTGGCTGATGAAGGTGGTGCTCGGCGTGCGGCAGATCCGCGGCGAGATGGATATCAGTCCGGCGCGCAAGCTCCCGCTGCTGCTGCAGCACGCGAGCCCGAACGACCGCGAGCTCGCCGCGCGCCATGAAACGCTGCTGGTGCGGTTGGCGGGCATCGAACCGCCGCAGTTGCTCGCCGACGATGCCTCGCCTCCGCCATCCGCCGCCGCGATGGCCGGGAGCCTGACGTTGCTCGTGCCGATGGCCGGGCTCATCGATCCGGTCGTGGAACTGGCCCGGCTCGACAAGAGCCTGCGCAAGACGCGCGCGGAAATCGCCAAGGCGCAGGCCAAGCTCGCCAACGACAACTTCGTGCGCAGCGCGCCCGCCGCGGTGGTCGAGCAGGAACGGGCGCGGCTCGCGGAGTTCGGCCAGACGCTGGCCGGGCTCGAGCGCCAGCTGGCGCGGGTGCAGGCGCTGCAATCATGAGGCGGCTGCGCGAGGCGGTGGCCGCGATCGAGACGGTCATACTCGGCAAGCCGGCGCAGATCCGGTTGTGCCTCGCCTGCTTGCTGGCGCGCGGCCACCTGCTGCTGGAAGACGTGCCCGGCGTCGGCAAGACGACGCTGGCGCACACGCTGGCGCGCGTCCTCGGGCTCGACTGGCGGCGGCTGCAATTCACCAGCGACCTGCTGCCGGCCGACGTCGTCGGCGTGTCGGTGTTCGATCGCAACACGCAGCAGTTCCAGTTCCGGCGCGGGCCGGTGTTCACGCAATTGCTGCTCGCCGACGAGATCAACCGCGCCAGCCCGAAGGCGCAGAGCGCGCTGCTCGAGGCCATGGAAGAGCGGCAGGTGAGCATCGATGGCGAAACGCATCCGCTCCCGGAGCCGTTCTTCGTCGTCGCGACCCAGAATCCACACGAACAGCTCGGCGCGTTCGGGTTGCCCGAGTCCCAGCTCGACCGGTTCCTGATGCGCGTCAGCCTGGGGTATCCCGACTACGAGGCCGAGCGCGCGCTATTGCTGGCGGGCGAACGGCACGAACTGCTCGGAGCGATCAGCGCAGTACTCGGTCCGAACGACCTACTGGCGGCGCAGCGCGCGGTGCGCGCGATCTACGTCAGCGGCACGCTGCTCGACTACGTGCAGGCGCTGGTGGCGAAATCGCGCTCGCTGTTCCCGCTCGGGCTCTCGCCGCGCGCCGCGCAGGGCGTGGTGCGCGCGGCGCAGGCGTGGGCGCTGCTGGCCGAGGAGCGCGCGGTGCTGCCTGAACACGTGCAGGCCGTTTTGCCATCGGTGGCCGCGCATCGGCTCGAGCAACGCATCGGTGGCGCCCCGGCCGGAGCGGGCGCGCAGGCCGCCGTCGAGTTGCTCGCCGCGGTGCCGGTTCCGTTGTAGTGGGCGCCGCGCTGCGGCGCCGGCTCGGCGGGCGCATCGAGCGATGGGCGCGGGCGCGCCAGGGGCTCGACACGCTGCCGCTGCGGCTGCAGGCGCGGCGCCTGTACATCCTGCCGACCCGCGCCGGGCTGGTGTTCGCGCTGTTGCTGTTCGTCATGCTGATCGGAGGCCTGAACTACAGCAACAGCCTGGCGCTGTTCCTCACCTTCATGCTGGCCGGATTCATGCTCGTGGGCATGCACGAATGCCAGCGAACGCTGCGCGGCCTGGAACTCGCGCGGGCGCAGGCCGCGGATTGCCACGCGGGCGATGAGGGTCTGGTCGAGCTGCGTTTCGTCAACCCCGAATCGCTCCCGCGCCGTGCGCTGGCCGCGCGCACGCCTGGACTCGCGCACACCGATTTCGAACTGCAGCGCGGCGGCAGCGCGACGGTGCAGGTGAAATTCCACGCTGCGCGCCGCGGCCGCCACCGGCTCGAGCGCATCGAACTGTCGAGCACGGCGCCGTTCGGCCTGTTCCGTTGCTGGACCTGGCTGTACCTGCCGGTCGAGGCGCTGGTCTACCCGCGGTTGGCCGGCACGCGGCCATTGCCCGCCCCGTCCGCAGGGCGGCTGGCGCAACACAACGTAGTGGCGGCGCCCGGCGAAGACGAGTGGGCCGGATTGCGCGCCTACCAGAGCGGCGACAGCCCGCGCAGCATCGCCTGGAAATCGTGGGCCCGCGGTGGCCCGCTGCTGGTGGCGCAATACAGCGGCAGCGGCGGCAGCGACTACCTGTTCAGCTTCGCCGGGCTCGAGTCGCTCGACCTCGAGGCGCGGCTCAGCCAGATCGCGGTATGGATCGGCGAATGCGCGCAACGGGATGCCGCCTGCGGACTGCAACTGCCGGCCGCGCAGGCGCCGACGGCGCGTGGCGCAGCGCACCGCACCGCGCTGCTGCGCCAGCTGGCGCTGTATGGCGAGGGCCCGGCATGAAGCGGCCCGGGACGCAGCGCGGCGCCACACTGCTGCCGATCGCCGCGCTGCTCGCCGCGGCGCTGGTCAACGCGCATCACCTCGCCTGGTGGTGCCTGCCGATGCTGTTGCTGGCCACGGCCTGGCACCTGCGCGCCGTGCTGTACGGATTTCCGCAACCGGGCCGGCTGGCGCGCCTCGCGTTCGCGCTGTTCCTCACCGCCGGCGTGCTGTTGAGTTTCCATACCCTCAATGGCCTCGCCGCGGGCGCGACGCTGCTGGTGGCCATGATCGCGGCCAAGCTGTTCGAAGCGCGCAGCCGGCGCGACTGGTTCGTGATCAGCGGCGCGACGCTGTTCCTGCTGCTCGCCGCCTGCCTCGACCGGCAGCAGCTGTGGCGCCTGCCGCTGTACGCGTTGTGCCTGTGGCTGGGCGCCGCCTCGCTCCGTGGGCTCGCCGGCGGCGCGCCACTTCCCGCTGCGACGCTATTGCGCGAGTCGGGGCGGCAGCTGCTGTACGCGCTGCCGCTGGCGATCCTGTGCTTCCTGTTCTTCCCGCGCCTGCCGGGCGCGTTCTGGTCGGCGGCCGGCGACGACGATGCGATCACCGGCCTCGGCGAAGAGATGAGCCCGGGCCGCATCGCGCGGCTGGCGGAGTCCGACGAGCCGGCGTTGCGCGCGCGCTTCGATGGCGCGCCGCCACCCGTTGCGCAACGCTACTGGCGCGGCCCGGTGCTGCACGACTTCGACGGCTACACCTGGCGCCGGCACCGCGGCCTGCGCGCGGCCACCGGGTCGTCATCCGGCGCGCTCGAATACAGCGGACCGGCCTATCGTTACAGCGAATGGCTCGAGCCGAACACGCACGGCACGGTGGTGGCACTCGAGATGTCGAAGCCGCCGCCGGACGCGTCCGTCACGCAGACCGCCGACTACCAGTTGGTTTCGCGGCGCCCGATATTGCAGGCGCGCGGCTACGAGCTCGTCGCCTACCCGCAGGCGGTCAATCGCGATGTCCTGTCGCCCGAGTTGCGGCAGGTCGACCTGGCGCTGCCGCCCGGCCGCAATCCGCTCGCGCGCGAGCTGGCGCTGCGCCTGCGCGCGCAGTCTGCGGACGATGCCGCGTTCGTCGGACGCGCCCTCGCGTACCTGCGCGACGGCGGCTTCGTCTACACGCTGACACCGCAGCAACTCGGGCGCGATGCGGTCGATGACCTGCTGTTCCGAACTCGCGAGGGATTCTGCGGCCACTACGCTTCGGCCTTCGTCGACCTGATGCGCGCCGCCGGCGTGCCGGCC
>JAFEDW010000017.1 GCA_018241455.1 Pseudomonadota bacterium
CCTCGACGCCCTGCGAGGCATGGAAGGCGACGAACACGGTGCCGAACAGGATGCCGAGCGTGCCGGCAAGCGCCGTGTAGCCCCAACTCAGGCCCATGCCGGGTCCGACGAAGCCGATGGCGATCGTGAAGAAATGGAAGTTGCCGAGGAACCAGAACGGCACCTGGTCGATGACGCGCCCGTGCCGTTCGCCACGGGCGACGTAGTCGATGGACTTGGCCTCGATCGCCACGCGCCCTCCCGCTCTGGCGGCCGCGAACTAGAACATGCCGACCACGTTGCCGTTGGCGTCCAGGTCGATATTGTTGGACGCCGGCGCCACCGGCAGGCCCGGCATCGTCATGATGTCACCGCAGATCATCACGATGAACTCCGCACCGGCCGCGAGCCGCACTTCGCGGATGTTGACCACGTGTCCGCTCGGCGCGCCGCGCAGCTTCGGGTCGGTCGAGAATGAATACTGCGTCTTCGCCACGCACACCGGGTAGTGACCGTAACCCGCTTCCTGCAGCGCCTTGATCGTCGTGCGCACCTTGGAATCGGCGGTGATGTCGCTCGCGCCGTAGACCTGCTGCGCGATGCGCTTCATCTTGTCCCACAGCGGCAGCTCTTCCTCGTACAGGAACTTGAACTGGTTCGGCTGCTCGCACAGCCGCACCACTTCGTGCGCCACTTCGACGGCCCCGGCACCGCCCTCGGCGAAATGCTTGCCCGAGATCACCTTGACGCCGAGCTGGCCGGCGCGCTCGATCAGCTGCTGGATCTCGGCGGCCGTGTCCTCGGCGCGGTGGTTGATCGACACCACGCACGGCAACCCGAAGCGGTTGCGCATGTTGTCGATGTGGCGCTCGATGTTGGCGATGCCCTTCTTCATCGCCTCGACATTCTCGCGCGCCAGTTCCGGCACCTCGACGCCGCCGTGGTACTTGAGCGCGCGCACCGTCGCGACGATCACCACCGCGGCCGGCTTCAGGCCCGCCTTGCGGCACTTGATGTCGATGAATTTCTCGGCGCCGAGGTCGGCGCCGAAACCGGCCTCGGTGACGACGTAGTCGGCCAGCTTGAGTGCCGCCTTCGTGGCGATCACCGAATTGCAGCCGTGCGCGATGTTCGCGAACGGCCCGCCGTGGATGATCGCCGGGTTGTTCTCGAGCGTCTGCACCAGGTTGGGCGCCAGCGCATCCTTCAGCAGCACCGTCATGGCGCCCTGCGCCTTGAGGTCGCGGGCACGGATCGGCTTCTGTTCACGCGTGTAGCCGACGACGATGTTGCCGAGACGCTCCTTGAGGTCGGCGAGACTCGTCGCGAGGCAGAAGATCGCCATGACCTCGGAAGCGACGACGATGTCGAAGCCGTCCTGGCGCGGAAAGCCGTTGCCCGGCCCACCCAGGCCCACCGTGATGTCGCGCAGCGCGCGGTCATTGACGTCGACCACGCGGCGCCAGGTGATGCGGCGCACGTCGAAACCGAGTGCGTTGCCGTGGTAGACGTGGTTGTCGATCAGCGCAGCCAGCAGGTTGTTCGCGAGCTGGATGGCGCCGAAGTCGCCGGTGAAATGCAGGTTGATGTCTTCCATCGGCACGACCTGCGCGAATCCGCCGCCGGCCGCGCCACCTTTCATGCCGAACACGGGCCCGAGCGCCGGCTCGCGCAGGCACACCATCGCCTTCTTGCCGATGCGATTGAGCGCATCGCCCAGGCCCACCGTGGTCGTCGTCTTGCCCTCGCCCGCCGGCGTCGGCGAAATCGCGGTGACCAGCACCAGCTTGCCATCGGGACGCGACTTGATCGAATCGAGATAGGACATCGAAATCTTGGCCTTGTAGCGGCCATAGGGCTCGAGATGTTCCTCGGCGATGCCGAGCCGCTCGGCGGCGACCTTGAGGATCGGCCGCATCTTGGCCTGTTGCGCGATTTCGATATTGCTTTTCACTACACGGTCCTCGAATGCTGATTTGTTGGATCGGGCTGGCGGCACCGGCCGCGAAGAATATCGCAACGACGTGCGATCAGGCCAATGCAAACATTCGCTACGCGTGTGGCAACGGCGAATTGCCACGGTATGATCCGCTCGAACCGCGGCACGAGGATGCAAATGAACAAGTCAGTGACGCTTCTGGTAGCTGTCGCCATCGCCTGCCTGGCCGCGTGGCAGGGCGCGAACGCGGACGCGCCCGCCCAACCCATCCGCCACAAGGGCACGCTGCTGCTGATCGGCGGCGGCCTCGATGACGACAATCGGCCGGTGTACGAACGCTTCCTGACGCTCGCTTCCGCGCACGGGCCGGCCCACATCGTCATCGCGACCGCCTCCACCGGCGACCAGCAACTCGAGGCCATTGCCAGGACGGAAGCGCTGCGCACCTGGGCGCCGCGCGTCGACATCGAAGTCGTGCGCCGCGAGACCGGCACCGCGGACACCGTGGCGGCAATCGATCGCGCCACGGCGATGTTCTTCACCGGCGGCGACCAGCAGCGCATCACGGCACGCTATCGCCCGCACGACCAGTCCACGCCCGAGTGGGAGGCGATGCGCCGATTGCTCGCGCGCGGCGGCGTGATCGCCGGCACCAGCGCGGGCGATGCCATGATGGGCGAGGTGATGTTCCTCGGCGGCGGCAGCGCGACCGCGTTGGGCGTGAGCCCAGTACCTTCGATCGCGCCGCCGCGCGAAGACGAAGATGATGAGGACCCCGCCCTGCTCGGGCCGCGCGTGGGGCCCGGCATGCGCTTCATGCCCGGCGCGATTTCCGATTCGCACTTCTTCGAACGCGACCGCATCGGCCGGTTGGTCGCCGCGCTCGAGGCCAGCGGGCGGCGCCTCGGCATCGGCGTGGGCGAGGACGCCGCCGTGGAACTCAATCTCGACAGCGGCGAATTGCGGGGTGTGTCGGTGTCCGAATCGCTGCTCGTCGACATCAAAGGGCTCAAGCGCACGGGATCCGTGCGTACCGGCATCGTCGCGCGGCTCGTCGCACAGGGCGATCGGCTCAAGCTCGCCGACTGGCCGTCGCACCGCACGCCGGTGCCGGAACCGTCGGTGGAACCGATGCGCGTCATACCGATCACCGAGCCCGGCCAGAATCGGCAGCTCGCCGCGTGGCGCATGTTCCGCCAGGCGCGCGACCCGGCCAGCCCACCGATGCGCCAGCAGTTGCGCGGCTACACGCTGACCGTTTATCCGGCGGGGAGTGGCGATGTCGCGCTGGAAATCAACACAGCGCCCGCCGCGTCCGCGGCGCGCTGAATCAGCCGTGCGCGCGGCGGCCCGGCGCTACGGCGCCGGCAAGTCGTACTGGTGCGATTCGAACAGCTCGTAGGCCGTCTGGTAGTACGCGATCGTCAGGTCATTGAGCGCGGCATCCACCGGCACGCGATCATCGTAGCGGTCCGTCTGCGCGTCGTAGCGCCGGTTGAGCACGTGCTTCTGCAGGCCCAGGATCGACAGCTCGCCGTCGCGCAGCATGGCGACGTCGTGGTTATGGCTGAAAAAGGCGACGCGTCCGTCCTCGGGCGCATGCAGGGCGTCCTGGCCGAACCACGGCGCGGTGTACGGCAGGCCGAGCAGGCCCAGCAGCGTTGGCGCGATGTCGATCTGCGTCATCAGGCTGTCGACGCGCCGCGGCGCCAGGTTGCCGGGCGAGTAGAACAGCAGCGGAATCTCGTAGGTGCGCAGCGGAATCTCCTGCCGGCCGTACACGCGCGCACCGTGGTCGGCCACGATGATGAAGATCGTGCGGCTGAACCACCCGTGCCTGGCGGCCTCGCGCAGGAAATAGCCCTGCGCATAGTCGGCATAGCGCACGCCCGACTCGCGGCCACCGCCGCTCGGCTTGATGCCGAACGACTCGAGTCCGGTGCGGAAGGTGAACGGTTTGTGGTTCGACGTGGTCATCACGTGGATGAAGAACGGCTGACCCGTGGCGGCCAGCTCGTCGGCGTGTGCCAGCGTCATGTCGAACAGGTCCTCATCGGCCACGCCCCAGATGTTGGCGAAACGCGGCGTACCCTTGAGATCGCCCCGATCGCGCACTTCATAGCCGTTGTCCGAAAAGAACGAATTCATGTTGTCGAAGTAGCCGTAGCCTCCGTACAGGAAGCTGGTGTGATATCCGTGCCGCCGCAAGACGGCACCGAGCGTCGCGATGTTCTCGTTGCCGGGCCGGCGGACCACCGACTCGGTCGGGATCGGCGGCATCGAGATCGTGATCGCCTCGAGACCGCGCACCGTGCGCGTGCCGGAAGCATAGGTGTGGCGAAACCACAGCGACTGCTGCGCGTAGCGATCGAACTCCGGGGTCCAGTCGTTCCCGGATCCGTACAGGCGGCTGAATTCCGCTCCGAAGGACTCGCTGGAGACCAGGATCACATTGAGCTTGCCGAGCCCCGCCGGGCGCGCCGGGAAGCTGCGCTCGAGCCGCTGCGTGTCGGGGTGCATCCAGCTGCCGCCGCCGCGCGCCAGCTCCTTGATCAGCAGCGCATGATTCGCCGCCGGGTCGCGCGTTGCGTAGAGCGCGTGATAGTCGATCTCGCTGGTGCGCAGCGCGCGGAAGAAACTGGACGGCCCGTTCGCGGCCAGTTCATTGGCCACCCGATTCGCCGACCAGCCCAGGCTGTTGGTCGAAAATGCGCTGGTGGCCAGCGTCAGCGCGCCGGCCAGCAGCAACAGCAGCGGCGTGCGCGCCGGAAAGCGCGCCACCACGCGCGTCCCGCGCGTGAGCGGTTCGCGCAACCGCCAGGCCATGACGCACGCCAGTGCCGCGCCGGCAATTATGACGCGCCCCACCGGATAGGCGACCCACATGTCCCCGGCCACTTCAGTGGGGTAGATCAGATAGTCGACCGACACCAGGTTGAAGCGCGAGTCGAACTCCTCGAAGAAGTAGTACTCGGTGACGGCAGTAAACAGCATGCCGAACATCCACAGCGCGGCGCCGGTGAGCAGCACGCCGCGCATGACACGGCTGCGCTGCCAGCGGTCCGGGCACAGCCACAGGAACAGCGCGAACGGCGCCAGCATGTACAGGCACTGCACGGCATCGGCGACGAGGCCCGCGGGCGCGATCCACAGCAACGCGCCGGCGCCAACCTGGGCGGCGCGGCCGAACTTCCACCACAGCACCAGGCGCGTGAGGCTGCACAATGCGACGTACCACAGCGCCAACGTCAACCAGGGCGCATAGCGCTGCAGTGCCTCCGGCCTGATGCCCGGCATCTTCACGACCATCGTTGAGCTACCCTCCCAGGTCCGGAATGAGTATAACTCCGCGGCGCGGTGCGACGAGCCGCAGGTAGCGAGGCGAACGGCGATGCTGAGTGTTTCAACTGCAATCCGGCAGCGCATTTCCGTGCGCCAGTTTCTCGCCACGCCGGTGTCGGAAGCGCAGGTACGCGCGCTGCTCGACACCGCCCGCTGGGCGCCCTCGGGTGGCAACCTGCAGCCGTGGAAAATCATTGCCGTCGCCGGCGCCGAGCGCGAAGCCGTCATCGCCGTGGCGCGTGCCGAGTTGGCCAGGTCGGGCGACGGCGTACCGCGCGAACAGGGATCGGACCTCGTTTATCCGCCCAAGCTGTGGGAACCCTACCGCTCGCGGCGTTTCCAGGTCGGCGAGGACATGTACGCACTGATGGGCATCGCGCGCGAGGACCGCGCCGCGCGGCTCGCGCATGTCGCGCGCAACTTCGAGTTCTTCGGCGCGCCGGTCGGCTTGTTCTTCGTCATCGACCGGCGCATGGGTCGCGCCCAGTGGGCGCACCTCGGCATGTTCATGCAGACGCTGGCGCTGGCCGCGCTGGAGATGGGGCTTGGCACCTGCATGCAGGAATTCTGGGGCACGATCCGCGAATCCCTGCACCGCCATTTCGCGTTGCCGGAGACCGACCTGATCTACTGCGGCATGTCGCTGGGCCATGCGGACCCGCGGGCGCCGGTCAATGCGCTGCGTTCAGCGCGGGCCCCGGTCGACGAGTTCGCCTCGCTGCGCGGCTTCTAGCGCCTGCTCGAGCCGCGCACGCGCGGCCGCGCGAATCTGCAGCCGGCGCTCGTTGTCGGCGCGGGTCCACTCGGTGATTTCGTCGATGCTCCGCCCGCAGCCGATGCAGATGCCCGACTGATCGAGCTGGCACAGGTCACGGCAGGGTGATGGCACGCTGACACGCGGCGGATCGCTCATGCGTTCATCCCACGCGCGGCCCAGCGCGCAAAGATGGCGTGCATGCGCGCCACGCCATCGGTCAGCGCCGCCGGACCCGGCTGCAGGATCTCGGGCGACTTGATCTCGTGCAGCTCGCCACTGCGTACGGCCGGGATGTCCCGCCAACCATTGCGAGCCGCCACCCGCTCCGGGCGGAAGCGCTTGCCGCACCAGGAACCGAGGATGACGTCCGGTCGCGCGCGCACGACCTCGCCGGCATCCGCGATGATACGATCCCGCGCGAGCGCGCAGCCGGCGCGCTCCGGGAAAACATCGACGCCGCCCGCGACCGCGATCAGTTCCGACACCCAGCCAATACCACTGATCATCGGCTCGTCCCACTCCTCGAAGTAGACACGCGGGCGGCGCGGCAGGCTGGCGGCGGCGGCGCGCAGTCGATCGAGCCCCTGCTCGAGCCGCTGCGCGTACCGGTCGGCGGCCGCGGCCGCGCCCACCAGCGCGCCGAGCCGCCGCACATAGCCGATGATGCCGCTGACGGTGCGATGGTTGCTGATCCACACTTCGACGCCGTGGCGGATCAGCTCGCGCGCGATGTCGGCCTGCAGGTCCGAGAAGCCGATCGCGAGGTCGGGCTTGAGCGCGAGGATGCGGTCGATCTTCGCGGTCGTGAACGCGGCGACACGCGGCTTCTCGCTGCGCACGCCGGGCGGTCGCACGGTGAAGCCCGAAATGCCGACGATGCGCTGCTGCTCGCCCAGTGCGTACAGCACTTCGGTCGGTTCCTCGGTCAGGCAGACGATGCGCTGCGGATACATCACACCCCGCGCCGATACTGGCCGCCCACCTCGTAGAGCGCATGCGAGATCTGGCCGAGCGAGCACACGCGCACCGCCTCGAGCAGCTCGGCGAACACATTGCCATCCGCCGCGGCGGCCTGCTGCAACCGCTGCAACGCCGCCGCACTGTGGTCGGCATTGCGCAACTGGAAACCGCGCACGGCGTCGACCTGGTGCTGTTTCTCGGCCTCGGTGGAGCGGATCAGCGCCACGGCTTCGTGCTGCGCCGCCGCGTCGGCTTCGCCCAGGAAGGTATTGACGCCGATCAGCGGCAGCGTGCCATCGTGCTTGCGGGTTTCGTAGTACAGGCTCTCTTCCTGGATCTTGCCGCGCTGGTACATCGTCTCCATCGCGCCCAGCACGCCGCCGCGTTCCGAGATCGCCT
This sequence comes from Pseudomonadota bacterium, assembly GCA_018241455.1. Classification (GTDB taxonomy): domain Bacteria; phylum Pseudomonadota; class Gammaproteobacteria; order Steroidobacterales; family Steroidobacteraceae; genus FEN-1191. Next base: position 7,377 of record JAFEDW010000017.1, read on the forward strand.
CGAACTCGCGGTACACCGCTTCCTCGACCATGTCGGTCAGGTATTCCATCAGGAACGAACCCGACCAGGGGTTCTGGTTCAGGTTCAAGCCGAGCTCGCGGTTGATGATCAGCTGGATCGCGACCGCGCGGCGCACGCTCTCTTCGGTCGGCGTCGTCAGCGCCTCGTCGTACGCATTCGTGTGCAGCGAGTTGCAGTTGTCGAACAAGGCATACAGCGCCTGCAGCGTCGTGCGGATGTCGTTGAACTGGATCTCCTGCGCGTGCAGCGAGCGGCCGGAGGTCTGGATGTGGTACTTGAGCATCTGGCTGCGGGCATCGCCATGGTAGAGCTCGCGCATGGCGCGCGCCCAGATGCGCCGCGCGACGCGGCCGATCACCGCGTACTCAGCGTCCATGCCGTTCGAGAAGAAGAACGACAGGTTGGGCGCGAAATCGTTGATGCGCATGCCGCGCGCCAGGTAGTACTCGACGATCGTGAAACCGTTGGCCAGCGTGAACGCCAGCTGGCTGATCGGGTTGGCGCCCGCTTCCGCGATGTGGTAGCCGGAGATCGACACCGAATAGAAATTGCGCACCTTGTGGTCGATGAAGTACCGCTGCACGTCGCCCATCATGCGCATTGCGAACTCGGTCGAGAAGATGCAGGTGTTCTGCGCCTGGTCTTCCTTGAGGATGTCGGCCTGCACCGTGCCGCGCACCTGCGAGAGCGCCTCCGCGCGGATGTGCGCGTATTCCGCAGGCGTGAGTACGCCCGGCGCCACCAGCTGCTGGCCGCTGACGCCGAGCAGCGCCAGGCCGCTGCCGTCGTGCCCATCGGGCAGCTCGCCCTGGTATGACGGCAACGGCAAGCCGCGCGTACGCAGAGGCCCGAGCAGTTCCGCGATGCGCTGCTCCGCGGCCGCCCAGCGATTGTGGTCCTTGAGGTAGCGCTCGACGCGTTGGTCGATCGCGGTGTTCATGAACATCGCCAGGATGATCGGCGCCGGCCCGTTGATCGTCATCGACACCGAGGTCGTCGGCTTGCACAGGTCGAAGCCCGAGTACAGCTTCTTCATGTCATCCAGCGTCGCGACCGACACGCCGGAATTGCCGGTGCGCCCGTAGATGTCGGGCCGCGTGTCGGGATCTTCGCCGTACAGCGTGGTCGAATCGAAGGCGGTCGACAAACGCGTGGCCGCATGGCCGCGCGCCAGCAGGTGGAAACGCCGGTTGGTGCGCTCGGGCGGGCCTTCGCCGGCGAACATGCGGATCGGATCCTCGGCCTCGCGCCGGTACGGATACACGCCGCCCGTGTACGGATAGGCGCCCGGCAGGTTTTCGCTGCCGAGGAAGCGCAGCTGCTCGCCCCAGTCCCTGAAATTCGGCACCGCCAGCTTCGGCACGCGGTTGCGGCTCATCGTCTCGGTGTAGTTTTCGCCGCTCAACATCTTGCCGCGCACCTTGAACTGGTACTGGTCGGCACGCGCGGCCGCGGCACGCGCGGGCCAGGCTTTCAGCAGGCCGATGCCTTCCGCCCCGATGGCCTCGAGCGCCTGGTTGTAGGCGCGGCGCAGTTCGAGGCGCGTGGCGTCCGCGGCACCGTCGGCCACCGCGGCATCGGCATAGCGCTCGAGCGGCGACGGCAGCGCGGCATCGTGCAGCGCCAGCAGCGACTCATGCAGCGCATGGCAGCGACGCGCGCAATCGGCACTGCGCTCGAGATCGGCGCGGCTGCGGCGCCCCGCGCCGGCAATCTCCGCCAGGTAGCGGCTGCGCGCGCCCGGAATGAGCGGATCGCGCGAACGGAACTCGGTGGCGCCGACCGGCACCGGTTGCCCGTCGCGCTCGCTCCAGCGAAGTTTCCCGATCGCCTTTGCATCGAGCGCGGCCAACACCGCGCCGAACAGGCGATTGACGCCCGGATCGTTGAAACGGCTGGCGATCGTCGGGTACACCGGCAGCTCGGGATCCTTGAGTTTGGCCCGCTCCGGATGGTTGCGGCGCCACTGCTTGCGCACGTCGCGCAGCGCATCCTCGGCGCCGCGCTTCTCGAACTTGTTGAGCACGACCAGGTCGGCGAAATCGAGCATGTCGATCTTCTCGAGCTGGCTCGCGGCGCCGTATTCGCTGGTCATGACATAGAGCGACAAGTCGGCCAGGTCGGCGATCTCGGTATCGCTCTGGCCGATGCCGGCCGTCTCCACCAGGACCAGGTCGAAGCCGGCATGCGTGTACAGCTCGATCACGTCGTGCAGCACGGCCGAGGTCGCCAGGTGTTCGCGGCGCGTCGCCAGCGAGCGCATGAACACCGACGGCGCCGCCAGTGCGTTCATGCGGATGCGATCGCCGAGCAGCGCGCCGCCCGAGCGGCGCCGCGTCGGATCGATCGCCACGACGGCGATCTGCCGTTCGGGGAAGGCGCGCACGAAACGCTGCAACAGCTCGTCGGTGAGTGAACTCTTGCCGGCGCCGCCGGTGCCGGTGATGCCGATCACCGGCGCGGCGCGTTTGGTCTTCGCCAGCGCCTGGCGGATCTGCTCGGCGGCGCGCTCGTCGCCGTGGCCGCCCTCCAGCGCCGTGATGCTGCGCGCGATCTGCGCATGGTCGCGCGCATTGAGCGGGCCAAATGCGTATGCCGGCCGGCGCGCCGCACGCACGCGCGCGAACACGTCGTCGATCATGCCATGCAGGCCGAGCAGGCGGCCGTCTTCCGGCGTGTAGATCTTCTCGACGCCGTGGCGTTCGAGCGCGGCAATCTCCGTGGGCGAGATCGTGCCGCCACCGCCGACGATGACGCGGATGTGGCTGGCGCCGAGCTCGCGCAGCATGTCGACCATGTAGGCGAAGTATTCGTTGTGGCCGCCCTGGTAGGAGCTGACGGCGATCGCGTCGGCATCCTCCTCGATGGCGGCGCGCACGATGTCGGCGACGCTGCGATTGTGGCCGAGGTGCACGACCTCGGCGCCATGCGCCTGCAACAGGCGGCGGATCATGTTGATCGCGGCGTCGTGTCCGTCGAACAGCGAGGCAGCACTGACGAAGCGCAGCGGCGGCGGCGGCGCGGCCACCGCGGGTGCATCGCGCAACGCAGCCGTGCGGCCCGGGGATTTGGCGCTCATGGCGGCTTCCATCAAATGTTACCCGGGAGTATGATCGTGCCCGCCATGAGCGTCAACCCGGTCACTGTGCAACGGCGCGAGGCCAAGCCATCGCACCCTTCGCCCTGGCGGAGCCGCCGCAAGGCGCGGGCCGACCGCGGGCTGAAACGCGACGCGGTGATCCGCGCCGCGGCCCGCGCCTTCAACGCCCGCGGCTACCACAACACCTCGCTCGACGACATCGCCGCGACGCTGGAAGTGACCAAGCCGACGCTCTATTACTACGTCGCGAACAAGGAGCAGTTGCTGTTCGAGTGCTTCTGCGCCGGCATCGAACCGGTGCGGGCGGCCTTCCGTGACGCGCGCGCCGGCGGCGCGGATGCGCGCACGCGCCTGCGCGCCGCGTTGCTGCGCTACGCGCAGGCCATCGCCTCCGATTTTGGCTGGTGCATGGTGCGGGCCGAGGACCAGGACCTGAGCGACTCGATGCGCGCTCACGTCAAGGCGCTCAAGTCCGAAATCGACCAGGCCATGCGCCGGCTGTTGCGCGAAGGCCTGGCCGATGGTTCCATCGGCGCATGCGATCCGAAGATGACCGCCTTTGCGCTGGCCGGCGCGCTCAACTGGATCGCGCACTGGTATCGCGACGACCAGTCGCAGTCCGCGGCACAGATCGCCGCCGCCTTCGTCGCGCTGTTCGAGAATGGATTGAAGCCGCGCACCACCTGATGCGCCACCTCGCTACCGGAGCCCTGCCATGACCGATGCCGTCGTCTTCCTCAGCTGCCGCCGCACGCCGATCGGCGCTTTCCAGGGTGCGCTGGCCTCGCTGACTGCGCCGCAATTAGGTTCGGTCGCGATGCGCGCGGCCATCAGCTCGGCGGGTGTTGCGGCCGCCGACCTCGACGAAGTCGTCATGGGCTGCGTACTCCCGGCCGGGCTCGGGCAGGCGCCGGCGCGACAGGCGGCGCTCGGCGCGGACGTTCCGACCGGCGTGCCGGCCACCACGGTGAACAAGATGTGCGGCTCGGCGATGAAGGCGATCATGCTCGGCGCCGACCAGCTCGCCGCCGGCCGCGCCGCGCTGGTGCTGGCCGGTGGGCTCGAGTCGATGAGCAACGCGCCCTACCTGCTGCCGAAGGCGCGCACCGGCTATCGCATGGGGCACGGCGAGATCCTCGACCATATGTTCTACGACGGCCTGCAATCCCCGTGGGACGGCAAGTTGATGGGTTGCTTCGCCGACGCGACGGCGCAGAAGTACGCGTTCTCGCGCGAGCAGCAGGATGCATTCGCGGCCGAGTCGGTGCGGCGTGCAATGCGCGCGCTCGAGGCCGGCGATTTCGACGCCGAGGTCGCGCCGGTCGAGATCAAGGGCCGCAAGGGCGTCACGACGGTCGCGCGCGATGAAACCCCGCTCAAGTGCGACCTGGCGAAGATCGCGACGCTGAAACCCGCGTTCGGCGCCAACGGCACGGTGACCGCCGCCTCGTCGTCATCGATTTCGGACGGCGCCGCCGCGGCGGTGCTGGCGCGCGAATCCGTGGCGTTGCAGCGCAACCTGCAGCCGGTGGCGCGCCTGGTTGCGTGGGCGAGCAGCGCGCTGTCGCCCGAATGGTTCACGGTCGCTCCGGTGGCGGCGATCAACAAGGTGCTGCAGGCGGCGGCCTGGAAGGCGTCGGACGTCGACCTGTACGAAATCAACGAAGCCTTCGCCGTGGTCGCGATGGCCGCGATACGCGAACTCGGGCTCGATCACGGGCGCGTCAACGTGCGTGGCGGCGCCTGCGCGCTCGGCCATCCGATCGGTGCGACCGGCGCGCGCATCATCACGACGCTCATCCACGCGCTGCGCCAGCGCGGCGGCCGGCGCGGCGTGGCGGCACTCTGCATCGGCGGCGGTGAAGCCACCGCGGTGGCCATCGAACTGGTATGAGGTAAGCCCATGCACATCAGCGCAGCCCGCGCCGTCATTACCGGCGGCGCCTCCGGACTCGGCTACGGCGTCGCCAGCCATTTCATCGGCCAGGGCGCAACCGTGACGATGCTCGACGTGCAGGCGGAAAGCGGCGCACGCGCGGCGCGCGAACTCGGCGAACGCGCTTCGTTCATCGCGTGCGATGTCACCGCCGAAGCGCAGGTCAATGCAGCGATGGCCAGGGCCGCCGCCGACATGGGCGGGCTCAACCTGCTGGTCAATTGCGCCGGCATCAGTGGCTCGGCGCGCGTGCTTGGCCGCAATGGGCCGATGCCGGGCGAGTTGTACACCAAGGTCATCCACATCAACCTGATCGGCACCTTCCTGTGCGACAAGGCCGCGGCCGAGATCATGCAGCGGAATACGCCGGGCACCGACGGTGAGCGCGGCGTCATCGTGCACACCTCGTCGGTCGCGGCCTTCGAAGGCCAGATCGGCCAGGCGGCTTACGCCGCGACCAAGGCCGGGGTGGCCGGCATGACGCTGCCGCTGGCGCGCGAATTCGCTGCCTTCGGCATCCGCGTCATGTCGATCGCGCCGGGATTGTTCAGCACGCCGATGCTTGCGGGCATGCCGCAGGAAGTGCAGGACTCGCTTGCCCGCCAGGTGCCGTTCCCGGCGCGGCTCGGGCGCGCCGAGGAATTCGCGCGGCTGGTGCAGGCGATCTTCGAGATCCCGATGCTCAATGGCGAGACGATCCGCCTCGACGGCGCGATCCGCATGCAGCCGAAGTGAAGCGCGGTCAGCGGCGTGCGCCGCGCTCGACCTTGACCGCTTCCTGGCCGCGTGAACCGCCGAATCCGCCGCTGAAGATCGGCACGCCCTCGGCATAGACAGTCGCCTGGCCGGCGAAATCGAAGGGCACGACATCGCCGGGCCGCAGCGCCAACAGCCGCCCGAGCGTCACGTCGGCGTTGCCGAGCACGGTGCGGATTTCCACCTCGGCCTTCTCGGCTTCCGTGCGCAGCGACTCGTACCAGCGCGCGTCGGGCTTCTCGCCGTTGCCGCTCAGCCCGAAGTCGAGCCGGTCGCGCAGCGGTTCGATCATCGCCTGCGGCAGCACCAGCTGCAGTTCGCCACCGTCGCCATCCAGCTCGATGCGGAATGGCGCCGTGACCACGAGTTCGGCCGGGCTGATCTGGTTGACGAACTGCGGATTGGTCTCGGTGGCGAAATGTTCGGGCTCGATCGCGACGACCGGCGCCCAGGCGCTCTTGAGGTCGGCGATGATGTTCTTGCGCACGACTTCGACGATCCTCGATTCGGTGGCCGTGAAATCGCGGCCCTCGATCTTCGCGGCGCGGCCGGCGCCGCCGAAATACTTGTCCACGACGGCCGACACCAGCGCGGGCGCCAGCACGATGACCGCCGCGCCACGCAGTGGCGCCAGGCGCAGCAGGTTGATGCTGCTGGGCACTGGCAGCGTGCGCAGCAGGTCGCCGCTGCGCTGCACGCTGACCGGCAGGACGTTGACCTGCGCCGCATGCCTGAGCATCGCGCTCAGGCTGGCACGAAACAGCCGTGCGAAGCGCTCGTTGACCATCTCGAGCTTCGGCACGCGCCCGCCGGCGATCGGAATCTCGCTCTTGAAATCGTAGCGGCGCGGCGTACCGGCCGGACCGCGCTGGTCGGCGGTCGAGATCTCGCCGCTGTCCACGCCGCCCAGCAGCGCGTCGATCTCTTCCTGCTTGAGTACTTCAGGGTCTGTCACTATCCTCTCCCGGCCACGCGGCCAGATCCAATCATCGGTAATTCGAGCAAGATGCGTGCCGTGTCGGCGCCAGACCCGGATTGTGAAGCGCGTCACGCTTCTGGGCCAATGGGCGCCGGGGTTTTGACAGCGACGGGGGCCATGCCATGAAGCAATCCTGGTGCCACGGGCTCGTCATCGGCGTGTTCGGCCTGCTCGGATGCGCCGGCCACGCGGTCGCCGACAGCGGGGCTGCCGGCGCTGCCGAGGATTTCCGCGCGCGCCCGCCACAGGATGAGATCATCTACTTCCTGCTGCCGGACCGCTTCGCCAACGGCAAGAGCAGCAACGATCGGGGCGGCCTCGACGGCGACCGGCTGCACACCGGCTTCGATCCGACCCACAAGGGTTTCTACCACGGCGGCGACCTGCGCGGACTGATCGCGCACCTCGACTACATCCAGTCGCTGGGCGCCACCGCGATCTGGCTCGGACCGATCTTCAAGAACAAGCCGGTGCAAGGCGCGCCCGGCCACGAGAGCGCGGCATACCACGGCTACTGGATCACGGACTTCACCGCGGTCGATCCGCATTTCGGCACCGCCGCCGAAATGCAGGCGCTGGTCGATGCCGTGCACGCGCGCGGCATGAAGCTGTACCTGGATATCGTCATCAACCACACGGCCGATGTGATCCGCTATCGCGAATGCCCGGACAACAACTGCCCGTATCGCTCGCTTGCCGACTATCCGTACACGCGCCATGGCGGCCCCAACGGCGAGCCGATCAACGCCGGTTTTGCGGGCCACGCCGCCGAGAACCAGAACGCGGCCAACTTCGCGCTGCTCACGCGCCCGGACTATGCCTACACGCCGTTCATCCCGGCGGGCGAAGAACACCTCAAGGTGCCCGACTGGCTGAACGACCCGATCTACTACCATAACCGCGGCAACTCGACCTTTGCCGGCGAGAGCTCGACGCTCGGCGATTTCGGCGGCCTCGACGATGTGATGACCGAGAACCCGCGCGTCGTGCAGGGCTTCATCGACATCTACTCCGACTGGATCGACCGCTACGGTATTGACGGCTACCGCATCGACACCGCCAGGCACGTCAACCCGGAATTCTGGCAGGCCTTCGTGCCCGCGATCCGCAAGCATGCGGCGGACAACGGCATCCCCAATTTCCACATGTTCGGCGAAGTCGCCACCCAGGATGTCGATGTCGCGCTGCTGGCCGGGCACACGCGCGTCGATCGGTTGCCCGCGGTGCTGGATTTCGGCTTCCACAATGCGGTGCGCGACACCGTGGCGGGCAATGCCGGCACCGACGAACTGGCGCGGATGTTCGCCGGCGATGCGCTGTACGAAGGCGGCGCCGATGCGGCCTTGCAGTTGCCCACCTTCGTCAGCAACCACGACGACGGCCGCTTTGCGATGTTCGTGCAGCGCCTGCGCCCCGGCATCGGCCTGGCCGAGACGCTGCAGCGTACGCGGCTCGCGCAGGCCATGCTGCTGACGCTGCGCGGCGTGCCGGTGATCTACTACGGCGACGAACAGGGATTCATCGGTCACGGCGATGACCAGGCCGCGCGCCAGGACCTGTTCGCGAGCCAGGTTGCTTCCTACAACGACCAGCCGCTGCTGGGCACGGCGGCGACGACCGCGACCGACAACTACAACACCGCGCATCCGCTCTACCGGCTGATCGCGCAGTTGACGAAGCTGCGGCTGGCCAATCCCGCGCTACGGCACGGCCGGCAGGT
>JAFEDW010000180.1 GCA_018241455.1 Pseudomonadota bacterium
CTCGCCTTCGGTGATTGGGCTCGACGCGCGCACGAACAACTGACCGGCTGCCGGATTGAACTCCAGCCTGGCGCGCGCGCCGGCAGTCTTCTGGAAGGTGTTGGCCGGCAATGATTCGCGCAGTAGCCGGCTCGTGACGCCACGCACGGTGCACACATAACCGAGCGCATAGTCGGACAGCTGTTTCTGGGGATCGAGACCGGCGGCCCGGCACTGGCTGCCCGCGCTGGCGTAGTCCTGCGCAGCGCCTTCGCCGAGCCCGATCTTCGCAGCGTAATCGAGCTGCGCAGCCTGGTCGCCCATGGCGGCAGCGTGGGCGTAGAACGTCGTCGCGACGACGGAATCCTTTTTCACGCACAGGCCTTCATCGAGCATTCTTCCGGCGATGAACACGCTCTGGCTGTTGTTCGAGCCGATGTCGCGCTTGACGAGATCGAGTGCATTGGCGCATTCGCCGTGCGAGATCGCCATGGCGACAGGGTTCTGCGACAGCGGCGTATCGATCGCAAGCGCACCGCGTGGTGCGACCAGCACACACACCGCCAACGCCATCACAAGATACCTTCCAGAGTGCGTTTGCATGGTTCACCCTCCGCGAATTGTCATCGCCATGCGCCAGTCGCATGGATTCTTTAATCACTAATATACGACTTTATGAATAATCAAAGGACGATTGTCGCGCGCTCGGCGCGATTGTCGATGAATTGACAAAAATGGGCTGCATCACCGGCCTGGCGGCAGGAATTTCGCCGTGGTCTTGGCGCGAATCTCATCAAGCGTGACGCCCGGCGCCATCTCGAGCAGCTGGAACGGTGCATGCCGGTCCGGACGGCTGAAGACCGCGAGGTCGGTGATCACCTTGTCGACGACATTCGCGCCCGTGAGCGGCAGGTCACAGCGCGGCTTGAACTTGGCGCTGCCATCCTTCGAGGTGTGCTCCATCACGACGACCACGCGCTTGACGCCCGCGACCAGGTCCATTGCGCCGCCCATGCCCTTGACCATCTTGCCCGGGATCATCCAGTTGGCCAGGTCGCCATTCTCGCCGACTTCCATCGCGCCGAGGATCGACAGGTCGATATGGCCACCGCGGATCATGCCGAAGCTGTCGGCCGAGGAAAAATACGAGGACATCGGCAGCTCGGTGATCGTCTGCTTGCCGGCGTTGATCAGGTCCGGGTCTTCCTCGCCCTCGTACGGGAACGGGCCCATGCCGAGCATGCCGTTCTCGGACTGCAGCACCACGCGCATGCCGGCCGGTATGTAGTTCGCGACCAGTGTCGGTATGCCGATGCCGAGATTGACGTAGAAGCCGTCGCGCAGTTCCTGCGCACCGCGCGCGGCGATCTCATCACGGCTCCAGCCCATCAGGCGGCTCCCGCCGCAGCGCGCTTGCGCACGGTGCGATTCTCGATCGTCTTCAGGTAGCCCGAGCCCTGGATGATGCGCTGGACGAAGATGCCCGGCGTGTGGATCTTGTCCGGATCGAGCGTACCGGCCTCGACCAGTTCCTCGACCTCGGCGACCGTGACGCGGCCCGCGCTCGCCATCATCGGATTGAAATTGCGCGCGGTCTTGCGATAGACGAGATTGCCCTCGGTGTCGCCGCGCCAGGCCTTGACCAGCGACAGGTCGGAAACGAGGCCGGTCTCGAGCACGTAGGTGTCGCCGTTGACGACGCGCTGCTCCTTGCCTTCGGCCACCAGCGTGCCGGCGCCGGTGCGCGTGTAGAAACCCCAGATGCCAGCGCCGCCGGCGCGAATGCGCTCCGACAGCGTGCCCTGCGGATTGAACTCGAGCTCGAGCTCGCCGGAAAGATACTGGCGCTCGAATTCCTTGTTCTCGCCGACGTAGGAGGAAATCATCTTGCGGATCTGGCGCGTCTTCAGCAGCGCACCAAGGCCGTAGTTGTCGACGCCGGCATTGTTCGACACGACGGTCAGGCCCTTGACGCCGGTATCGCGGAGCGCGGCGATCAGGTTCTCCGGGATGCCGCACAACCCGAAGCCGCCGGACATCACCGACATGCCGTCGCGCACCACGCCTTCGAGCGCGGCGTGTGCGTTGGCGTACACCTTGGGGCCGGTAGGAATAGCCATGACGCGTCGAAGATTACCGTGGAAATGCCGCGCAAACTAGCGCAAACGCGACCTGCAGTGGCGCGCGGCGCCTACGGCCGCATTCGCGGTGGCGCGCAGCGCGCCGTTCAGGCCTGCTGGCACGCGAGGCTCCCGCTGCGGCCCGGCACGGTGCCCTCGACCACCGCGCAGGCAGGCAGAGCCGTGACATCGAGCGTGCCACACAACGTGGCCATCGACACCAGCTCATGCCCTTGCGCGAGCCAGCCGGCCAGCAAGCGCACCAGCACCGGCAGCAGCTTCATGCCTTCGAGCTCGGCGTGCAGCGTGAATACCTGCGGGTCGTTGCCGCGCGCATGCGTGCGATCCAGCAATACCTGGTGCACGTTCTCCGCCGTGACGCCATCGAGGCCGATCAACTCATCGAGCGTCGGCAGCGTGGTCGGCAACTGCGGCACGCGGCTGCGCCGGTTGCCGATCAGCGGCACGAACGGCCCGCTGCCGCGCGTGTCGGAGGCGTAGGCGAAACCGAACGCCTCTTCGAGCGCCAACGCCGCATCGTTCATCTGCCAGCCGGCCGCGCCATGCGTCTGCGCCGCGGCGCCGAACACCGCCTGGAAACGCCCGGCCGCCAGCCGCATCTGCCGCGCGGTCCACTCGGCGTCGCGGCGCGCGACGAAATCCTGCCAGGTCACGTGGTCGTAGCAGTGGATGCCGACTTCAAAACCGGCATCGCGCACGGCGCGCATCTGGTCACCGGCCCGCGCACTGATATCCGGAGCGGGCAGCAGCGTGCCGTACAGCAACGTGCGCAGGCCGTAGTGTTCGAGCACCGACGTGCGCGACACCTTGCCGATGAATCCCTTGCGGAACACCCGCCGGATGGCACGGCCGGTGCGATCCGGCCCCAGGCTGAACAGGAAGGTGGCGCCGGCGCCGGCCTGCTGCAGCGCGCGCACCAGCGCCGGCACGCCCTCGCGCGTGCCGCGCAGCGTGTCGACGTCGATCTTGAGCGCGATCTGCAAGCTAAGGCCGCGGGGCGGGCGCCCGCGCTAGTCCAGCAGGTGCGAAGCCTGCGGCAGCTGGCCGCGATAGGCTTCGAAGATGCTCTGTAGCGCCTCGCGCATGCCGACACGCGGCTCCCAGCCCAGTTCCTTGCGCGTGTTGTCGACCTTCGGAACGCGGTTGGCGACGTCCTGGTAACCCTTGCCGTAGTACTCGCCCGAGGTGGTATCGACCAGCTTGACCTTCGTGGCGTTGACCGCGTACTCGGGATATTCCGCCGACATCTTCAACAACATCTCGGCCAGTTCGCGCACCGAGTAGTTGTTCTTCGGATTGCCGACGTTGAAGATCTTGCGCGTCGCGCAGCCGTTCCTGTTCTCGATGATCTTCATCAGCGCGTCGATGCCGTCGCTGATGCCTGTGAAGCAGCGCTTCTGGCTGCCGCCGTCGACCAGCTTGATCGGCTCGCCGCGCACGATGTGGCCGAGGAACTGCGTGATGACGCGCGAGCTGCCTTCCTTGGCCGAGTGCAGGTTGTCGAGGCCGGCGCCGATCCAGTTGAACGGGCGGAACAGCGTGTAGTCGAGCTTGCCCTCGGCGCCATAGGCGTAGATGACGCGGTCCATCAGCTGCTTCGAGCAGGCGTAGATCCAGCGCTGCTTTTCGATCGGGCCGTACACCAGTTCGGAATTCGCCGGGTCGAACTCGGCGTCGCGGCACATGCCGTACACCTCGGAGGTCGACGGGAACAGCACGCGCTTGCCGTGCCGCACGCACTGGCGAATGATCGGCAGGTTGGCCTCGAAATCGAGTTCGAACACGCGCAGTGGTTCGCGCACGTAGGTGGCGGGCGTCGCGATCGCCACCAGCGGCAGCACCACGTCGCACTTGCGGATGTGGTACTCGATCCACTCTTTATTAATGGTGATGTCGCCCTCGAAGAAGCGCATGCGCGGATTGCCGAGCAACGGCTCGATGCGATCGGCGCTCATGTCCATGCCGAACACGCTCCAATCGGTGTCCTTGAGGATGCGTGCCGACAGGTGGTGGCCGATGAAGCCGTTGACGCCGAGGATCAGTACTTTCGTGCTCATGTTTTCATTCCGCTCTGTTCGCCTGGCTCAGGGGCTGCCGTTCTCGAGCGCCAACGGCCTGTCGCCGAACCGCGCCTGGAACGCCGCCGCATCGATCAACTGCCCATCGAGTTCGAATTCCAGCAGGCGCAACGCGCCATCGTGGCACAGCGCCCGCATTTCGCCGTCGATGCGGCGCAACTCGGGCCGCGCCGCACCGGCGCCCGGCATCGGCAGCGAGCGCAGCACCCGCAGCGGCATGCCGCCCGCCCGTGCAAACGCGCCCGGGTACGGCGGCGCCACCGCGCGCACCAGATTGTGCACGCCCGCGACCCCCAGGCGCCAGTCTATCGCGCCGTCGGCCCGCGTGCGGCGCCCGAAATAGCTGGCCTGGGCTTCATCCTGCGCGCGCAGCACCGCGCTGC